>JBBIVI010000008.1:15870-19361 GCA_037439825.1 Candidatus Nitrosotenuis sp.
TGCTAAAAGAGAATCAAATTCACTCAAGTCAGATTTCGATAAACGGATAGTCTAATAAAAATTTGTGATCACCTAAATTATAGTATAAATCAGACAGATCGTGTCAAGCATAGTCACAAGATCGCTTTCCAAATCATACGGCAACTTGGTTGCTGTTGATGGCATAGATCTTGATGTAAAAGAGGGCCACGTCTTTGGATTTTTAGGCCCAAACGGCGCAGGCAAGTCGACTACAATAAAACTTCTCACTACGCTGATTCCACCCACAAGCGGAACAATAGAGATCCTCGGGATAAATGCAGTCAAACATCCACTTGATGTACGAAAGCGTATAGGCGTTGTAATTCAACAGCCAAGCTATGAACCAAACCTCTCCGTAGAAAAATCACTTGAAAAATACGGTATGATGTGGAATATTGACAAAAAGACAAGAAAGGATAGAACGGAGGAACTCATCGATGTTTTTGATCTACAGCAAATAAGAAAACGCAAAAATGAAGACCTATCAATCGGGCAACGAAGACGAGTCCAGGTAGCACGCGAATTTATGCATGAAATGGATCTGTTATTTTTAGATGAGCCTACCGTCGGCTTGGATCCAAGCGCACGTAGGGGCTTGCTTGACTTTTTAAAAAGCAAAGCAAAAACCGGGCTCACCATATTTTACACAACACACGTTCTTACAGAAGCCGAGTATCTATGCGACCAGATTGCAGTCATAAACAAGGGAAAAATACTTGCAGTGGACACACCAGAACAGCTAAAAGACACATTTGGACAAGAAAAAACAATCAAAATTCATCTTTTGCAACGACGTGAAGGCCTCACACATCTGTTATCTGGAATTTCTGACTGTACTTTAGATTTCACCACTGGAACTGACATTATCATTCAATCAAGAAATTCTGAGCTTATTCTCTCAAAAATCCTGCAAATACTGATAGAAAATAATATTGCAATAGAGGATTTGGTAGCTATGCCGACTACGCTCGAAGAAATATTTCTCAAAATGGTAATGGATACAAATGCACCCGACGGTTAGACTGGTAAATAGGAATCTTACGATCTCGCTAAATCCGGGATTTTTGGTTTGGCAGGTGATATTTCCAATTGTGTATATTTTTGTCGCAGGATTTGCATACACTGCGCTGATAAAATCGGTTCCGTTTGGTGACACTTCTCTTGATTATCCGGCCTTTATTGCATCTGGCATGATTGGTTTTAACATAATGAACAGCACACTTGTCTCAGGCATAATAATCTGGAACGACCGAAGACATGGGATGTTTGAGCAAATACTTGTTGGGCCGTTTACAAGAACCAATTACATACTTAGCAATGTCTACACAATCGCAATAGTAGGCCTAATCAGTGCCACGATAATCACAGCTATTGGGTATCCTTTATTTTTTGAATCAGTTCAGTTTAACATATTCACAGTACCATTTATGGTGTTTGCATCAATTGTGGGATCTATTCTTTTTGGTTCAATTGCGTCGATAATTTCAACTCGACTCAAATCGAGCGAAGGATTCAACGTAATAATCAATACAGTCTTTTTGTTTTTTGCATTTGTAAGTACTGCATTTTATCCCGCTGAAGGAGCACCAGAGCCTCTTGCAACTGGTTTCTACCTCAACCCACTCACATACTTGGTGGATATAATCAGGGCAGGAATATTTGGTACATTTAACGAATTTGTGATGCTTGAGATGCTTGTACTTGTCAGCGTAGCAACGATACTGTTCGTGGTTGCAATAAAACTATTAACAAAACTTGATTTGTAAGTAGCCCGGCCCAGATTCGAACTGGGGTCAAGGGCTCCAAAGGCCCCTATGCTTGACCGCTACACTACCGGGCTTCTTGTTACCCACCTTCAAAAACTCCTATTATTGATATTTTCTGTTTTTACGAGTCTTGATTACCTGAACTAGCTTGTCGTAAGGATCTTCCATTGACGATAGCGTTGTTTTTGCTTTTTTTCGCAGCATTTTGTTATCTGAGTGCAGCATTTTATTTATGGCCGAAACTAACTTGTCTGGGTCTGGCTGTATGACAACGAGCTTTTCTTTGACAAGATAATCCTGCACCGAATTAGGTACGGCGTTATACGAAATTGTAGGGATCCCAAGCAGGGCAGCCTCTGCAGTCATAGTTCCGCCAGAACCAATAAAAACGTCGGTGTCTTGTAGTAGCGAACTGCCTATCACTACTTTGTCTAGGATCTTTATTCTTTTACCAAAATACTGCTTTAGCTTGGAAATCTGGGAGTTGTAGCGCGGTAGCACCATTATGTTTTCACTAGGAAAAGCAGAAATTATTTTTTGTATTATAATGCGTGTTTGGCTTTTTTGTACATAAGCTGCTTGAGCCTCCTCTACTCGAATCAGGATGTTTTTTTTCTTGCGTTCATTAGATATCTTTGAAAATCTCTGTATGGCGCCTTTGACAATCACTGAGGCATCAATTGCCTTGTAAGGGATGATGTTTTTTTCGGCAATACCGTACTTCGCAAATTCCTTCTTTGGTATGATCCAAGGCGCCAATAATTTTTGGGTCAATGGTAACGTAAGTCGCATGACTGCTTCTGCATGTGGTGAATCGGAAAATGTGGCATGCCAGATTTGTAAACCAAAGGCTACTCTGGCAGCCTCTGGAGATGAAAAACTGATTGCAATGTCTGGCTGAAACCTCTTAATTAACGTGGTAAGGCGTCCCATTCTATCCAAACTAGCTTCCAGCTTGCCGATCTTAGTTTGGCCCCCATGTCTGCCAACTATGCGAATTTTTAGTTTACGGAGTCTTGCTAGCTGTATTACTTCTCTATAGTCTCTTGATGTGCAAAGTATCGTGTTGTTTTTTTGTAGCTTTTTGATCATTGGTTCAAAAAACAAGACCTGTTTTGGTGTCAAAATATCGAACCAAATTTTCAAGATAGGTGCTATGTGAATAACAGCTGCAATAAGTTTTTCTTAGTCCTTTTACCTAGCACCAATGAATTGGCATCTGACAGAGTTGTTGTTTATGGTCTGAGCACAGAGGGTTACTCACTTGCATGTCAAATGTCAATAAACGGTGCAAATGTCTTCATTATTGATGAGTCGTCCCAGTCTGCCATATCGTTGAAACCAGAGATAGCAAAGACGTACCCTAATGTTTCATCACTAAAAGAAGATGAGCCACTCTTGTCGATGGAGCCAATAGATATAGCAATATCAAAAGCGCAGTACTTGTTCTTTGCACCTAGAATCAGAAAGACAGTCCAAGAAACAAAAACCGAGGTCCACTCCAAATTCAAGGACGCGACATCATTCCTAAAAAAAGGGAGCTCCGTCATCTACACACTTCCAACCGGAATAGGCGGAAACAGTGAAAACGTCTCACTTTTGGAACACGTCACGGGCCTTGAAGCAGGAAAATCAATTTCTTACTTTTATTATCAGCTTGGTGGCGGTAACCAACCTCCAAAGGTAATTGGTTCATACAACAAC
>JBBIVI010000009.1:0-19288 GCA_037439825.1 Candidatus Nitrosotenuis sp.
AAGATAACTAATGGTGTTTTTGAGACATCCATGAGGTCTCAGACAGACGATAGAGGCAATTTGTACATGTTGTGGCCCATCCCGAGGATGTTCGAAGATGGTTCTTACAACGTTTTTGCAACAGACGGAATCCATGGCGTCGAGATGGTTGCTGTAATTGAAGCAAACAAAGACGTGTCGATTAAAACCAACAGGGCAGACAGATGTTCATCAACAAAATCTCCCATTGATTGGTCAGGCTGTGATTTGTATGGGAGGATTTTAACAAAGGTGGATCTGAGGATGGCAAATCTAAGAAACGCTAATCTTTATGGTGCAACGCTGGTAAACAAGGATCTTAGCGGTGCAGATCTGTCGTATGCCGTACTGAAAAAAACCAATCTTGATGGCTCACTTTTGGGCGGTGCAGATCTGTCGTATTCCAACATGATAGATGCCAAAGTAAGAGGAGCGGATTTATCAAATGCCAAACTAAAGTTTGCCAAGCTGTACAGGACGGATTTTGCAAGGTCGAATTTATCAAATGCAGATTTTGAAGGCGCTTCCATGTCTTATGCCAATCTATCTTTTGCTGATCTAAAGGGTGCAGATTTTGAAAAAGCCGGCATGTGGGCTGTCAATCTTAACCACTGCAAGAATCACCAATTGTGCAAGTAAGGTGTTAGCTTGGAATTGGGTTTTCCTTCTTTCTTTTCTTTTTGAAGATGATAAAACCTGCAACTGCAGCGGCCACACCAAGCATGGCTGGCATATAGTCTGCTGCTGTAGGTGGCGGTTTTGTGGTCGTGTCTTTTAGTGTCACGGTTGTATCATAGTTGATAAGGTATTCGTTTCTGAGATCGTCTTTGTATCTTACCGTGATTCTTATTTTGTGATCACCAAATTTTGGCTCACCATCAAATTCTACAGGAATGTTAAACGGCACAGGCGAGTCTATCTCTATTTCATCGATATACTGTGTTACTTTTTTTATGTTAGAGCCTTCTTGTGGTTCCAGAGTCACGAACGCAAAGAGGGCGTTGATATTTCCTTCGTTGATCACCTCGCCGATTATAGTCTGCTTTCCTGCAAGGTCGATAACATCAACGTTGTAGATCTTTGCATCTATTAAGCCGTGTATGTAAAAGTCAACTGTGCGGTTATCAGTGATTTTATCGCCGTGTGCGTTAAAATAGTTGATTTGAAGTGGTGTGTGTAATGTTTCTGTATGCACATTCTCTGGCACATAGACAGTAAATGAGAATTTCTTAGATGACTGCGGGTCTATTGTGCCAATGTCCCATTCGTTTTGATCAAAGACCACGCTTTCCACGTTTGTGATTGGATTTGCGGTTGCCGATACGGATGTCTGAGTATTCTGAAGTATTATCTTTACATTTGACAGAGGAGCTGTGCCTGTATTTGATATTTCAATGGTGACATCATTGTTTTTGATTGATGAAATGAATGGATCCAGTGCTTTGAGATTTAGTACGCTTTCACCCGTTACTCTAAATTTGAAATCAAGGAATGAGCTTCTTTGTCCTGCTTCTCTGAGTCTTGAATAATCAACCTTTACGGTTGCAGGGTATTGCTGTATTGGTAAGTTTTTGTCTAGGTTTACAAAAAATGTCAGCGAAAAATGCTCTCCTGCCGTGGCTTCAGAGTCGCTGTCTGCCAAAATCAATGCGCCCTTTCCATCCGCTGGAGTGAACCCAATTGGCATCTGGAGTTGCCCCCTTATCCCGGTGATATCTTGTGAGCCTACGTTTGCAAATACAACCGTAAATGGTACATTTTTGTCGCCAGGCGTTACCTCCATTTTTTGATCTGATGTGCCAAAGTAAGCATCAAGGAATTTGATATCTTGGAATTGTCGCTCAAATGGTGAGTCTCCTTTTCCTAGTTGTGCCCAAACATCAGAGACGATGAACTGCGCTGCAATCACAAATACCAATACAGCAATTATGGATTTCATACTGTGACCTCCATTTTGCGCGCCGTGTCTTCTCCTTCAAAGGCACGTCCATCCTTGATCGTGATTACCCTATCTACCTCACCAAATTGGTGTCGATCATGTGTTACTATGATGAATGTTTGGTTCAGTTTCCTTGCCATCGACTTCATGAGTTGGATAGTTGTCTCTGCAGTAACTGAATCGAGGTTTCCTGTTGGCTCATCTGCTAAAACAATTGCTGGTTTATTGATAAGACCTCGTGCAATAGCAGCTCTTTGAGCTTGTCCACCTGATATCTTGTTTGCACGCTTATGCATCTGGTTTTCAAGGCCAACACCCTTTAGCAACGCTATTGCTTCTTTTAACGCAGTTTGATCTGTGTGTTGTATATTTCGTGGAAGGAGAACGTTTTCTAGAACTGTAAGATCTACAAGCAAGTTTGAGAATTGGAAGATAAAACCGAGTTTTGAATTTCTAAAGGCAGAGATCTGGTTGTCGGAAAGCTTTGTCGTATTTACTCCATCAATGTATATCTCGCCACTAGTTGGCTTGTCAAGCAAACCGATCATGTTTAGTAGGGTGGATTTTCCAGAACCGGAGCTTCCTACTATGAGTAGAAATTCGCCTCTTTTGACTGAGAAGGATACGTCAATTAGGGCATGTACTTGAGTCTCTCCTTGCCCATAGATTTTGTTGAGGTTTCTTAGCTCTAATACGATATCAGACATACCTCATTGCCTCCACTGGTTGAAGCTTTGTTGCTTTGAATGCTGGATAAATTGAAGCAGCTACTGCCAAGCTAAATGCCATAACTGCAGTTTGGATGATTTTTGGCCAGTCATAGCTTACCTGTAAGGGAATACTACCTTGAAATGTCATTTTGGTTTCTTTTGCATAAAAAGTGTAGGTAAGGCCAAGTGCTGTGCCTACGCTTGCACCTAACGCGCCGATCATCATCCCTTGCACTATAAAGAGGATCAAAATGTCTTTTCTTTTTGCACCAATTGCGCGCATAATTCCCACTTCGCGGGTCTTGCTTGAGACAAGCATCATCTGAATAGTGACTACTGCAAATGCAGAAGACATCATGCCAAAGTAACCGATCATGTTGATCATTGCGATTCCAGATCTGAATCCACGTAATGCATCTTCTGCTGATTCCTCTATTGTTTCAGCTCTAAAGTCGTCATTTGGAAATGCTCGTAAGAAGAATTCTTTTACATCTAGTGCTTTTTTTGGATCGTTTAGCTTGACTAGAATTTGTCCTGTTTCACCGTCTCTATCCAACATGTCACGAAGTGTATCTATATGCATTATGACGCTAGTATCAAGGCCCTGGCCCCCAGGTGAGCTCACAATTCCAGTGACAACGAAATTTCTTAATTGATCAACTCCATGCCTGTCAGTTATTTTGATTTTGAGATTATCGCCTACGCGAATGTCGCCAAGATCACGTGCTACAGAAGAACCCACCACGATAGAATTTCTTGAAAATACATACTGTCCCTCGGTTACTGTTTCATGAACAGTTGATACTCTGATATCGCGAAATGGATCAACGCCGACTACAGGGACACGGAATTCTTCTATTCTTTTACCACTTTTTGTTACATTAATTGATGCAGATGAGTCTATGCGTGGTGCTGCTGCCTCTACATACGGTATTCTTTCAAACCAGTTTACTAAAAAGATGTCAGATTTTGTGATAAAAGATTCTTCGTCTGTTACTCTTACATCACCAAATCTGTAGCTTGACAGATCCCTGACTATTGCGTCATAAAGTCCTTGAAATATTACAAAATTTACATGAATTACAAGAATTCCGATGGATACTGCTAAAACAGCGCCTATGAGACTGCCTTTTTTGTTTGCAAGCATCCTTTTGGCCAGCTGTATACGATAGTCCACGATATACTAAAAAGAGTCCGATATTTAATATATGATATGTCTGAACCGAAAATTTCAGACATTTTTATTAAAAAATAGTATTGTTTAATAAGAAAATAGCCATAGATGATGATAAATTGGACAAATTAGACCTCAAAATACTAAGTGCATTACTTGATAACTGCAGGGAATCTGACAGGCAGATTGGAAGCAGGATCGGTATCACCGGATCCTCGGTAAAATCAAGGATTGAAAAAATGCTTGAAAACAAGACGATAGAGGATTTTGCGTTAAAGATCGAGCCGCCGGTTTTAGGTTACAATGTGTTGTATATTGTGACAACCGGTCAAGACATCAATGAGATATTGGAGCAAGTCGAGTTAATTGGTGAGCCGTTCTTTGTGGTTCCTTGCGTTGGTGGAATTACCGTGTGTGCTATTGTCGTAAAAGAAAACGTTACGCAAAAAATAGATCTTGCCAAGAACCTAATGCGTGATATTCGAATTCTTTCTATATTTGAGGCAGAGAATCCTGGAATTAGATCAGATCTTACAAAAACAGATTTGGAGATAATCAACCATCTATTGAAGAATCCTCGATCACGAATAGGCGAGTTGGCAAAAAAGACAAAGCTATCAACAAAGACGATTGCAAGATCATTAAAAAAACTACAAAATGACGAGGCGATCCAGTTTACTTTGATTTATGATCCTTCGAAATTTGAGCAGTACATTCCGTTTGCAGTCCTAGTATGGGTCGACGGTAACCTAAATGAAACGCTGCGGCAACTAAAAAAAGAATTCTCACAATCATTTTTACAAAAACCGTTTCTTGCAAAAAACCAAATTGTATTGTTTTTGTATAGCAACAATATTTTTGAGCTTGACAATATAACTCAGCAGATAAGAAAGGTAAAAGGGGTTGCAAGCGCGGATCTATTTATTCCAAAAAAGATTGCGCTGCCACAAAAATGGGTAACCAATACAATAAAGGCCGCAAAGGCCTCAACAAAGCTCCACCTTGTTTATCAAACATCTTAATTAACGTCTAGTAGATAGAGTCATCAAATGAAGAAGAAAACCATTTACGACGGTAAAATTTTGGGCCTGAGCATCTACGATATCAAAGTCAGGGGTAGGAAGATAAAACGAGAGATAGTCGAGCATCGAGGCGCTGCGGCAATACTAGCATTTGATGAAAACGGCAAGGTGATTTTGGTAAAGCAGCACAGGTTTGGGCACGGCTACATCTTGGAGATTCCTGCAGGCACGCTTGACAAGGGGGAAAGCCCAAAAAGATGCGCATTTCGTGAAATCCAGGAAGAAACAGGCTATAAAGCAACCAAGCTTTCACACCTGCTTACATACTATCCTTCAGTAGGATACAATAGAGAGGCCATACACTGTTTTGTGGCAAAAGGACTCAAAAAAATCAGTGGGCAAGCACTAGATGAAGACGAAATAATGTCTGTTGTCAAAATAGATTTTAAAAGACTAGTCGGCATGATTAAGGCAGGAAAAATAATTGATTCAAAAACAATTTGTGCTGCATTGACATATGCTGCAAAAAACAGACTATTTTAATTGTAGATCGGTTTTACCAGATCTGCAATGTCAACCCATGATTTTGAAACTCCTTCAAACATGTAGATTAGATCTAACAAATCAATTTGTAACTGGTTTGTCTGCTCAATTGAGGAGCGTATGTCGGAGATCTTTTTTTGGAACTTTCTATGGCTTGAAATGGCATCAATAGCAAGTCTTCGATTTTGCTCTATGAATGCGTCAATTGATTTTTGGTGAATTGACTCGATATCTTTTGTCAGCTCGTAAATTTTCCGTAATTCATTTTTTGAAAGCTTTGAGTTTGATATTGAGTTTGCAATTTCAACAAGCGTGTCACTTGTTGTTTCCATGATGTTTGCTGCAATTCGGTAGTCGATCACATCGATATTTTTCAGATTAAACACAGAGGCAAGTCTTTTGTCATTTATAGTACTGCGAATTAATCGTACCAAAAGAAAATATTGTCTGTCTACTTCATCGTCACGGTTTGAAAGTGTCGGAAGATTTGATGTATCTCCGGTACTAAGCGCAAGTGAGATGTCATTGAACATGCCAAGTGAGATAGAGCTGATTCGCTTTAGGATTTTTTGTGGGTTTAGTGTGGCAGAGTCTAAAAGAAACTGGACATTTACATTTGAAGAGTCTTCTTCGACTATCTCCATTCCAACAAGGCGTCTCATCGAGTTTCTAATTTTTTCTCGATCCTCAATTGGAATGTTTGTTTTGCCTTTGATTCGAATTATGTCATACCCAAGAAGATATGTGCCAATTATGTCCGCAACTATGTTTTCATCTTGTGGGAGTGGATAAGATATTACGACCTCTTTTGATGGCCGCTCTGCCTCTTTTATGGTAATTGAGATGGTGTTATCCGACGTTTCCAGTTCCACCTCGGTGCTTTTGTCAAGCTTGTTTGCCTCAACCCATTCCTTTGGAAGTGAGACTAGGATGCTACTTCCTATCTTTTGCAGGCGCCGAATGAATTTAGGCAATTTATACTAATTTAATTAATTTAATCCATATTTTTATATTTTTGTGGAAATTTAAATTCGGATCAGATGAAAGGAATAGCCTTCAGTCCTGCACACATCACTGGATTCTTCAAAGCGGAATTGGATGAAAGCAAGCATCCAGAATTACAGGGCTCTTTGGGTGCCGGCTTTTCAATAGAAAAAGGCGTCACGACTACGGTCGAGGTGGAGGACTCGGATTATACTGATTTTAGAATCAAGATCAGCGGGTATAGACCTGACAACACACAGGTTTCTGAATATGTGTTAAAGGAATTTTTGGAAAATATTGAAGGTAGCTATTTTGTAAGCGTGCATCATGAGATCAAGGTTCCAGTTGGATATGGTCTTGGCTGCTCTGCTGCCGTTGCACTTTCCTTGGCATATGCACTCAATGAGGCATTTGGCACTAGTTACTCAAAAGAATATCTTGGTAGACTGGCACACAACGCAGAAGTGATGTGCAGAACAGGTCTTGGTGATGTATTGGCATCATATCATGGCGGATTTGAAATAAGAGTAAAGGGTGGGGCCCCTGGCATAGGTGAGCTCAAAAAAATTCCAACGGAGACATATTCTGCTATCATGATATGTTTTTCACCAATTTCCACAAAACAATTTCTCAAAGAAAGACTTGCGTCAATTAACGGCCTTGGTGGCAAAATGGTAGAAAAACTTGTACAAACAAAAAACATTGATCAGTTTCATGAGTTCTCTGTCGAATTCGCAAATTATGTAAACATCGTAACACCAAAGATGAGGGCGGTAATCGAAGATCTCAGAGAGTATGGGATAAAATCCGGCGTTGCACTTTTTGGCGAGACCGTATTCACATTAGTTCCAAAGGAATTTGAAGGTAAAGTTGTTAAGATTTTAGAAAAATATCAAGATGGCATAATAATCAAATCAAAAATCGACGACGTAGGAGCAAGACTAGTTTAGCTAAATGAAGGCATTAATTCCGAAATCTCATCCGCGTGCAAGATCTCTATACATCAGAGAAAAACTAGTGCACGCGTTTGACTCTGGACTTGTTGCAAAGGAAGGCCTCATGGCACATGGAAGAGGCGAGGCTTTTGATTATCTGATCGGTGAACGCACTTCAAAGGCAGCCAAAAAGGCAATCAAAGCTGCGGCAATCATGCTTCTTTTAGCGAAAAATCCAGTAATTTCGGTAAATGGTAATGTTGCAGGATTGTGCCCAAAAGAAATAGTAGAGCTTGCCAAAGTAACCGGCGCAAAAATAGAGATAAATCTGTTTTATGCAAGTAAGAAGAGAAAGCAAAACATTTTCAGAGTTTTGAAAAGGAACGGTGCCGATCACGTTTTTGGTGTAGATGAGAAAAACTCTACCAGACTATCTGGCCTTGACAGTGCGCGAAGAATTGTAGACAAAGATGGGATTTACATTGCAGATGTGGTCGTAGTCCCCCTAGAGGACGGCGATAGAACACTTGCACTAAAAAAAGCAGGTAAGAAAGTGATCACATTTGATTTGAACCCACTTTCCAGAACTGCTCAAACAGCAGATATCAGCATAGTCGACAATGTCGTACGTGGGATCAAAGAGCTGATTTTTATGTGCAAGAAGACAAAGAACCCGAAAAAACTTCCATTTAACAACAAAAAGAATCTCTCAGAGTCTATCATAGAGATAAGAAAAAACCTGGCAAAGAGGGCCCCCAATGCATAAATCAGTCAAGGACATTATTGACAAAAAGAAAGCTGGTCAAAAGATCTCTGTGATCACCGCATATGACTATACACTTGCGTCATTATGTGATAGGGCAGGAATCGACGTCCTCCTTGTTGGCGATAGTGCCGGCATGGTGATGCTTGGGTATGAGAACACCATTCCAGTCACAATGGATCAGATGGTTCTTTTTACGGAAGCTGTTAGTCGTGCAAGACAAAATGCACTAGTTGTCGCAGACATGCCGTTTATGTCGTACCAGGCAAGCACCTCTGATGCAATTGCAAATTCTGGAAAACTGATCAAGGCAGGCGCCGATGCCGTAAAGCTTGAAGGTGGCAAAGTAGTTGCACCTACGATTCACGCCATAGTTGAGACCGGTATTCCCGTGATGGGTCATATTGGATTTCAGCCTCAGACAACTACTTTGGCTCAGGGGTATCGAGTCCAGGCAAAGACAAAGGATACTGCACTTACACTTATCGAAGACGCCAAGGCACTTGAAGAAGCAGGCGCATTTAGCATTGCACTTGAGATGGTAACATCGGAGGTCTCAAAGATAATCTCTGAGAGTATTTCAATTCCTACTATTGGGATTGGTTCTGGAAAATACTGTGACGGTCAAGTTTTGGTAGTCCATGATGTGCTGGGGATGTACGATAAGCTCAAGCCCAAATTTGTCAAGCGATACCTTTCCTTATCTAATGAGATAACAAAAGCATTAACAAATTACAGATCGGATGTAGAGTCCGGCAAATTTCCTGCAAAAGAGAACTGGTTTTCGATGGACAAGTCAGAGCTTGAAAAGCTTTTGAGTGAAATTGGCAGCTAAATCAAAACATCCTTCGTTGGATATTGTGGAGTCTCACGGTACTGAGCTTTCCGGCAAAAAGATAGTTTTGTGTGTAGCAGGAAGTGTTGCTGCATACAAGGCAATAGAGCTTGCTAGGCTTTTGATGAGACATGGTGCTGATGTGACGTGTGTTGCAAGCGACGCTGTAACGAAGCTGATACAGCCTGATTATTTCAAGTGGGCAACTGGAAAAAAAGTAATAACAAAACTTACAGGTGAGCTTGAACACATCAGATTAGCAGACTACAAGCAGTCAGATCTTATTGTTGTGTATCCAGCCACTGCAAACACACTTGGCAAGTTAGCAAACGGAATAGACGATACGCCTGTCTCAACAGTCCTCACAGTCGGGTTTGGTGCAAAGATCCCCATCTTGATGGCGCTTGCGATGCATGAAGCGATGTATGAAAATGCAGCCGTATTGCGAAACATCGAGTTTTTGAAGGACAGAATCGAGTTTATTGAACCAAAGATGATTGAGGGAAAAGCAAAGGTTGCAGAGCCAGAAGAAGTACTAGAGCACATTCTAAAGCGATTTGGCAGCTCACCTATTCTTGCAGGCAAACATGTTCTGATTACTGCAGGCCCAACAATCGAGCCAATAGATCCAATACGTGTGATTACGAACCAGAGTACGTGTAAGACCGGAGTCCTTCTTGCCGCAGAGCTTGTATCTGCTGGGTGCAACGTCACCCTCGTTTATGGACCTGGAATAACCAAGCCTCCAAAGGGTGCCAAGGCGATCTCTGTAAAAACGGTACAAGAGATGTTTAATGCCACAAAAAAGGAGATGGCTGCAAAAAAGTTTGATGTTGTAATCATGGCAGCTGCCGCAGCAGACTATACAGTACAAACGCAAAGCAGAACCAAGATAAAAAGCACTAAAGAAAGCCTTGTGATCAGACTGCGCAAGGCACCAAAGATAATCAATCACATCAAAAGATTCCAAAAAGATGTCTTTCTTGTCGGCTTTAAAGCAGAAGCAAACGTATCAAAGAAAAAACTGATCGAATCTGCAAGAAAAAAAATGAAAGAGTCTCAGGCAGATATGATAGTTGCAAACGACATAGGCACCAAATATCTAAAGAATCCACATTATAATGAAGTCTTCATAATTGATGAAAAAGACAAAGTAATCGGCTCTGGAAGAAAAACTAAGGATCAGATAGTAAAGCTTATCAAAAGACAGATCGAATCAAGACTCACTTGAGATCCGGTTTCTTTGCAAGGATTGTCTTTGCCGTTGTTACAGTTTTGTTAGTAAACCAAGTTAGCCCCTCTTTTGCACAATCAGCGTTTGATTCATACAGTATGGGCTTTGGCATGCCAGATATCACAATCAAACCGTTGTCTGGGCCCCCGGGCACCAAAGTTGAGATTATGGTGACAAACATGCCATCTCCTCCCGAAGGCCAAGACCCAAGAATAGAGTTTTTTGTATATCTTCCATTTGTCACAGCTCTTGGAAGCAACGTGGCAAACAATTGTGCAGGTGAAGCCTGTTTTCCATTGTATTCATTTGAGGAGATAAATGAGGACAAGGTTGCTGCAAAGACCATCACGTTTACTTTGTTTAGCACGCAAAACCCCAAGCCCACACTTGAGGGCGGCCAGTGGGAGTCCGTCTGTGATCTCAAGATAAACGGAAAGACGATTGCAAGATACGGAACCGTGTGCAATGAAAAGGATCAACCTCTTGGAGAATACGAGATCAAGTTTGCATGGGGAATACAAAGATCGGATTTGTATGATGTTAGAAAGACGGTTATCTTCACGGTAACTGAAGCTTCAGTAGAGCCAGAAGAGGGATTCCAAAATCCTGATGACATAGTTTTGGAGCAGTACAAAAATGGAGAGATAACTGAGGCAGAATTTGAGAAAAAGCTAAGCGAGTTTGGATACAGTGCAGAAGAGATAAGACAGGCAAAGGCATTGTTGGGCAAGCTGCCACATCAGCAGGGATCTTACTCACCAGAACAAAAAGCAGCAATCGAGGAGGGAATCAAAAAGGCAGAAGAGCAAAGAAAGGCAGAAAGAGAAGCTGCAGAATCAGAGGAAGAAACCGAAGATTTCATTGGTGATGACTTGACTGAACCAGACGCCGAAGAGGCTCAAACTGTTTCTGAGCCGCAGGAAGAATCAGAATCTAAAGAACAAGGAGGATGTCTTATAGCCACTGCTGCTTTTGGAACCGAGCTTGCACCACAGGTGCAGCTTTTGCGTGAGCTAAGAGACAACACCATACTTGAGACAGAGTCAGGTTTGTCGTTTATGAGTGCGTTTAATGCGATTTACTACTCATTTTCGCCTACGATAGCTGATTGGGAAAGACAGAACCCAGCATTCAAGGAGGCAGTACGAATAGCTTTGACCCCAATGCTTTCTACACTATCTATCTTGAATTATGTTGAGATTGACTCTGAATCCGAAGTGCTTGGTTATGGAATTGGGGTGATTTTGCTAAATGCGTCCCTTTATTTTGTGGTGCCTACTCTAATCATCATCAAAGCAAAAAAACATTTTAGAAATTAGACGACATATTTCATAATTTTACATGATGGAATACTAGTTTGTTTTTATTTTATGAAATGGTAAATACATCATGAAACACCATATCAGGGTCACACCGCCCGGCCCAAACGCCATCAAGATCATAAATTCGATGAAAGTCAACGCGTATGATTCTACATTCATGTACCCGCTTGTCATCAAGGGCGGCCACGACTGCGTGATTGAGGATGTTGATGGAAACGAATACTTGGATTTTACATCGAGTGTAGGGGCTTGCCCTCTTGGGTATTCTCATCCCGACATCTTGCATGTACTAGAGGAATATTCCACAAACGGTGCACACAAGATAGCAGGCCAAGACTTTTACACCGAAGAGCATGCCAAGTTGGCAGAAAAACTAGTCTCCATTTTGCCACAAAACTTCAAGGTATTTTTCATAAATAGTGGAGCCGAAGCGGTTGAAAACGCATTAAAAATTGCCTATAGAAAGATGGGCCCATACATAGGAATTGGATGTAACAATGCCTTTCATGGAAGAACACTTGGAGCTTTGACGTTTACTTCAAGCAAGCCACTTTACAAATTGAATTTCCCGGAGCTTCCTGTTTTGAGAATCAAATTTTGCACCACCGATGACGATCCTGAGATTGATGCTGCAGAAAAAATCCTCAAGGAAAACAAGGTTTCCTTTATCATAAGTGAGGTAATCCAAGGTGAGGGCGGATATTTTGTTGCAAGCAAAAAGTTCATCAAGAATCTTAGAAATTTTGCTGACAAATACGACGTTCCTTTGATTTTAGATGAGGTCCAGTCAGGCCTTGGACACACTGGGAAATGGTGGGCCTTTGAACACTATGGGGTAAAGCCGGACATAATGAGTATGGCAAAGGCACTCCAGGTTGGCGCAACAGGATTTGATAAAAGATTAGAACCTGCAGACAGGGGCGTGATCTCAAGCACGTGGGGTGGTGGTGGAAGAATTGACTTGGCAGTAGGTGCAAAGATAATCGATGTCATAAAACGCGACAAGTTATTGGAAAACGCTACAAAAATGGGAGATCTCATAAAGAAAGGATTTTCCGAATTGATTGGTAAAAAGGGAATAGTCGATGTCAGAGGATTGGGCTTGATGATTGGAATCGAATGTGAAACAAAAGAAAGAAGAGATAAGGTCTTGCTCAGCATGTTTCAGCATGGACTGCTGGCGCTTGGAGCAGGCCAAAAAGCAATGCGTATCATTCCACCACTGATAATCACAGAAGATCAGGTCAACGAAGGAATTTTAGTTATGCATGAATCGTGTGCAGCGGCTCAGTAGGCCCTGTACTGATCGCCCAGTTGACTGAGGGCTATCTTTAGCTCAAGGACCTCGTTTGCTCCTTCATAGATTATGATTGCACGAGAGTCAAGAAAGTGTCTTGCAACCCTGCTTGTCTTTTTGTATCCTTCTGCACCAAAGACCTGGACTGCTCTGTTTGCGGAATCAAAAGCAGAGTTAGTAGCATGAAATTTTGCAATAGAGGTAAAGTTGTCTGCTTCGTTTCTTAGCTGCGAGTACTGTTTGTTGTTCCTGTCTAGCTTTTGTTGCCAATTGTTTGTCTTTTGCTTGAATTTTTCAACATAATCGTGCAGTTTTTGCCTTGACATGGCAGTCCTGTAGACAAGCCATCTGGAGCTTTCAATGTTTGTCACCATACGCGCAATATGTTCTTGGATTAGCTGTTTTTTTGCAAGAGGCCCTCCGTGCTGTTGCCTTTTCTTTGAATATGAAATTGATTCGGCAAGGCAGTCTTCCATTACTCCGATTGCACCTGCAGCCACGCTCAACCTACCATCAATTAAAGTGCTAAATGCGATACTGAGTCCCCGGCCTTTTTGTCCAAGGAGATTCTTTTTTGGAACAACACAATCTTCCAGAGTGATTTCTGCGTTCTTTACTGTCAGCAGGCCCATTTTGTTTTTCATTTCTTTTGCTTTGAAGCCTTGCGAGTCTGTATCAACTAGGAATGCCGAGATTTTTCCATCAGAATCTTTGGCAAATGTGGTAATTACTTTGGCAAAGGTGCCGTTGCCTACCCAGTGTTTTTTTCCATTGAGGACGTAATTTCCATCTTTTTCTTCAAACTTTGTTTGCATTGAAGCAGGATCGCTTCCGGCTGTAGGCTCTGTGAGCGCAAAGCCCATAATTGATTTCCCAGACGTTGTCTTTGGTAGGTATTGTTTTTTCTGTTCTTCGTTTGCCCATGATTGTAGTACCAGCTGGCCAATTGAAATATGTGCAGAAAAAAATGTCCTAAGCGAATTGCCTTCTCTGCCGATTCGCTCCAGCGCCAGTGCGTATGTGAGGATATCGTATCCAAGGCCTCCGTATTTTTTTGATATGGGGCAACCAAGCATCCCAATTTTGGCAAATTCCGGGATTACTTTATCGTTTAATTTTTCCTGCAGATATGATCTTTGTTCACTGTCTCTAATAGAATTACAAACGTTGTCGACTTGGGCCAAGAAGTTTTTTTGTTTTTGCGATATCTCAAAGTTCATCTGCGAGATATTAGAATACACGGAATGTTTACTGGTTCAAATTATAAAAATATCCGTTCGTTTATCAGAGCCTAGCTCTCGTTGCAGATCGTCTGGGTTTGTTCCCGCAGAAACTGGGTTAGATAGTACGCACCGCCTGCACCCTTGCCTGAGATACCAGAGCTCTTCCAGCCAACAAATGGCTGTGCCTGCACCATTGCACCAGTTGTTGGACTTTGGGCGCGGTTTGCATACGTGACACCTGCCTCAATCCTTGAAAAGAACTCATCGATCTCCTTTTTATTTTGGCTGAATATGCCTGCGGTAAGGCCGTATTCTGAGTCGTTTGCCTGTCTTATTGCATCATCAAAATTCTCAAATTCCTGAATGCACAAAAACGGTAGGAATAATTCTTCTTTTACGAGTCTGTGATCTTTTGGCAGATTTGTTACAATTGTTGGTTTTACATAGTAACCGTTTCGATAGATGCCGTCGTTGAGTGTTTCGCCTCCAAAGATTATCTTGCCGTCCTTTTTTGCTTGTTCTACTGCCTGCAGGAACTTCTTTTTTGCAGCTTCGTTGATTATCGGGCCAAGGTAGGTGTCCTTTTCCCACGGTAAGCCGATCTTTAGGTTTTGGACCTTGGAGACAAGTTTCTGTGTGAATTGGTCTGCTACTTTTTTGTGCACGTAAACGCGGGAACATGCACTACATTTTTGTCCGCCATATCCGAATGCAGCTCGAAGCACGCCGTCTGTTGCTTTTTCAAGATCTGCTGAATCTGTTACTATTACTGGATTTTTGCCACCCATTTCCGAGATGAATGGCCTTGGCGCTTTGCTGGTAAAGGTCTTGAACCCAGACATGCCTACCTCTTTTGAGCCGGTAAACGCTATGCCGCTGACAAGTGGGCTTTCGATTATTGTTTGGCCTACAACTGAACCCTGGCCTGTCACAAGATTTATCGCCCCTGCAGGGACTTTTTTGTAGATTAGATCAACAAATTTGAAGGCAGAAAGCGGGGTGTCACTTGCAGGTTTTAGAACCACTGTGTTGGCAGTAATTAGAGCGCCACTGCTCATTCCGATTGCAATTGCTGATGGAAAATTAAATGGCGAGATTACCCCCCAGACGCCGTACGGCTTTAGGACGCTTTGCGTTCTTTCATTTGGGTTTGCACTCTTTGTTGGTTTTACAAAGCCTTGATTTGCTTCCAGCTGATCCGCATAAAATCTAAGAAAATCTATGGTTTCATCAATTTCGCCCATTGCCTCGAGTCTGTTTTTTCCGTTTTCCATACTAACTATGGCAGCTAGGGTGAATTTTTGTGCAGAATACTGACTTGCCACTTCTCTGAACAGTCCTACTCTATGTTGGTATGGTGTTGTGCTCCACTCTGAAAACGCGTCTTTTGCTGCCTCGATTGCTTGTTGGGTTTGTTCTTTTGTTGCAAGTGGGAATTTTGCTAAAATAATTTTTGTGTCAGATGGCGATTTTACTTCGAAAAGTCTGTCTGAATAAACCTCTTTTCCACCAATTATTAGCGGATATGTCTTGTCTAGCTCTTTTTTTAGTGAATCTATTGCTTGATCAAATTTTTTGTGGAATTCGTCCGTTGTGTTGGTTTGTACAGCCCGTGCCCAAGTGTTTTCGTTTTCAATCAAGATATATGATATGGCACCTTATCAAATAAAATGATTTAGAATTTGATCCTTTTTTATCAGTAAATCTATAATTGATGCAATCAAACTTGAATTAGTGTCAAAGAACATATTGAAAAACCAAATGTGGCAGATCATCAAGTCACCGTTACGTTATCCTGGAGGAAAATCAAGAGCTGTGAAGATTATTGCGGAGTATCTACCAAAGGGAACAAGCCAGCTTTGTTCACCATTTTTTGGAGGCGGTTCTTTTGAGATCTTTTGTGCACAAAATGGCATCAGAGTTTACGGTTATGACAACTTCCAACCATTAGTAGATTTCTGGCAATTGCTATTAACAGATCCTGCAAGATTGGCAGACAGTGTAGAAGGTTATCACCCACTAACTAGAGAAAAGTTTTACAGATTACAACGAGTTCAATTTGAATCAAAAAATAGATTAGAACGCGCTACATTGTTTTTTGTTTTAAACAGGACTTCGTTTTCTGGTTCTACTTTATGCGGTGGAATGGCATCTGGTGGAAAAGACGACAATCCACGGTTTACTAAGTCATCAATTGAGAGGCTACGTTGCTTCAAAATCAATAATCTATCCGTGGAATATGCAGATTTCAAAGACTCGGTTTCTAGGCATAAAGACACCTTGCTGTATTTAGATCCACCTTATCTGATTGACAGCAAATTGTACGGTAGAAAAGGCGACCTGCACGTAAATTTTGATCATGAAGGCTTGGCAGAGTTGCTTAAAAAACGTGATAACTGGATTTTATCATATAACAATTCAAAAGAAATCCATGACATTTATTCCGATTTTACGATTTTGTATCCAGACTGGAAATATGGCATGTCAAATAACAAAACATCAAGAGAAGTACTGATTCTCAGTCACGACATTGCAAAACTGAATAATCTAAAGTAACTCTTGTTCTGGCGCACAGTGTTTGTGAACCCATTTTCCTTCCTCGTTTTTTGCAATTTCCTTGCCTGGTGTGATCTTGTCGCCACACGCAATACACGAGGTAGCAAACTTTGCTTTCATATTCCGTATGAGTTTGTATCAAGATATCAAGGATCTCATTGATCAAGTATTGATCACAGGTCAGCTCAAATTCATCCAAATTCTAGAATTATAAACTCTGGATATTTTGAATTCGTGTTGCAGTTTGACGCTTTGGGTAGACGTGTTCGAAGCAGCTACCCACAAATCGATCTGAAAAAACCAAGGGAGCCCATATCCCTTACAGAGGCACTTGAGCTTGTAGGTAGGTTTGCTGGAAAGGAACCGACCCCAAAACAATACGAAATAATCAAAAAAATCCAGCACGCAATCGAGTCCGGCTACAAAAAGATCCTACTTTCTGCACCAACCGGAACCGGCAAAAGCTGGATTGCTGTTGCGTTATCACTTTACATGAGATCTGCTACGATACTTACTTCCACTGTGCTTTTACAAGACCAATACAAAGACGAGTTTGGTTTTTTCAATACTGTGCGAGGAAAAAAGCGGTTTTTGTGCGAGCAGACAAACCGCGTCTTTGACTGCACCCATGGATATTGCAACGATTGCACCTTCAAGCCCCAGGCAGAATTTTACGCGGTATCAAAAAAGGGGACGATAGGCGAGATCATAGTAGGCCAAGACATGCCAAGAAAGTGTCCTTATTACGATCAAATAGAGATCGGCAAAAAATCAAGCTTTGTTGTTTATTCGTACGCATCATATCTTTCGCATTTATTATCAGGCGAAGAGATGCCACAAAGAAAATTGCTTGTATGTGATGAGGCCCACGAACTTGATGAGGAGCTAGCAAACCAGCTATCTACAAACCTTAACGGGTTTTATGGTGAATTGTTGGGAATCGAGATGCCAAGATTTTCAGTCAATTCCGATATTAATAAAATAAGAGAGTACGTTGTTTCGTTTGCAGAGGCCTTCAAAAAGCGAGAGTCTGCCATCAAAAAATGCGCCGAACACACTTTGTATCTACAGTCAGAAGAACACATCAAAAAGCATACAAACTGCATAAAGCATGGAATCAAGATAACAGAAAACTGTGCGTCATGTAATAAGGTAAAAGAATACATAAGAACCAAAGAGTTTCTGCGCTGTAGAGAACACGTTGATTGTAAGTTTGATCATAAATACATCAACCATTTCGTCCTAAACGATCTCAAAAATTATTCAACAAAGGTGAAGATCCTTCAAAAAGGATTGGAATCCACAGACCAAAACTACATCATAACAGACATACAATCAAAGTCTCCCGAAGACAGAAAACACAATTTTGATGAGGTGACCATAAAGCCGTGGCACATCCACTGGTTCATGGACGAGCTGAGCTCAAGTTTCGATGTAACATTATTCATGTCGGCAACAATAAACTTGGAGCTTTTCTGTAAAGAGACCGGGTTCAGAAAGGACGAAATCTATTTCATAAATGAGGACTCTAACATCCCAGTAGAAAACCGCAAGGTAGTCTTTTTGAAAACCGAGTATGTCGAGTCAAATTCGGACTCTGTGTTGCCAGACAAAATAATATCTCAAATCGAGGCTATTTTGAAGCTGAGAAGCAGCCAGCGCGGAATAATCCTACTTACTAGCTACTCTCAGATGGACTACATCCTTGAGCATATTTCACCTGAACTAAAGCCAAGATTGCTTCCTCTTCAGAGGGGCCAAGACAAATCAGAAGCAATATCGATTCACAGAAAGATAGAGAATTCCGTCCTTATCTCACCTGGGCTTGAATCAGGCGTTAACCTTCCAGATGATGACAGCAGATTCCAGATAATCGTCAAGGCACCGTACTATCCTACAGTAGATGATCTTAGAATGAAAAAGATCTACAACTCAGAGCCAGATCATCGCAGGTACTATCTCAAGTCTGCGTTCAGGTTATTACAAATGGCAGGCAGAAGTATAAGGCATGTCGGCGATCACGCAATGACGTATGTGCTTGACGCCAAAGCCGAAAGAATGGTGTACTATCAGAGAAACGATCTTCCAAAATGGTTTATCGAGGCTTGTGATGGAATATCTGGCTAGAGATCCTTTCTCACAAGACAAAAAAGCATCCTTCTGTCAAGCTCCTTTGCGTTAAGCTTTGTTTTTTGTTGTATCAGGACTTGAATTCGTTTTGATTTCATCTGGTAGGCTTTGTTTTGTATGCAATGCAGAATCATTTTCATGCCTGCCTTTGTGCCATTTATGTAGCCAAGCTGCAATACGTCTTTGTCAAGCGCTGACTCATTCCAGATTCCTACTCCGATGGTTTTGCCTAGTCGAGTTGCAACTACGACACGCTTTTTTTTAATCAGTCTTTCAAGTGTTGGCCTGTCCAAAGAGAACCATTCCCATGATTCTGAATAAGTATCAGAGTCTATCAGTCCATTAAGCTGTTTTATGTTTGTGGCAACGCGCACTGCTGTGTCTTGTCTTTTTGGCCGCATGTTGTACAGCCACCATTTGTCTTCAATTTTGTATCCTAAGGATTTTGCCATTTTTAGTGACTTGTTGTTTCCTTGGGCAATCAGCATCCTTGAGGTTCTGCAGCCTTTTTTCTTTGCAGTTGATTCTATTTTGAGTACGAGCTTGCTTGCGTATCCCTGTCTTCTGAATTTTGGGTTGATCCTAAGGCCTTCTATCCATACT
>JBBIVI010000010.1:0-16183 GCA_037439825.1 Candidatus Nitrosotenuis sp.
ATCATTTGCCATCATTAGAGCACCGTTGGGTCCAAGATCGTACTGCTTCATAATTGAGACAATATCTACGAAATCCCGGATGTCTATGTCCGGAGTGTATGGGAGTGAAATTATTCCAGGGTCTAGATTCAAAAGCGCAGCAAATGCTCCATTTCTGGTATAATACTCGTGGATCTTTGAGCTCAACAAAGATTTTCCAGAGCCGGCAGTGCCTGCAACAAAAATCACTTTCAATTTCTGATGCTTAATTGTAGATAGCTTATATTTGATTCAGTTAGCAAATTTCTAAAATGAATTGGAGGATAGTAGCTTTTCTGGCAAGTCTTGTGCCGTTTGTAATAATTGCGATCCAATTCAAGATAAAACCAGAAGACATCTTTGCTGTAGGACTGATCAATTTTCTTGCTGCCTTTGCTGCTATGATGTGCAAGCTGTTTTTGCAGGGCGTAAAATTTCATTACATAATAAACAAGTTTCATGGTTCTCTTGAATCCCTCTGGAGGACGATCTTTGTTAGAATCGGCTCTGAGTTTGTCACCCTAACTACCCCTATGTTTGTTGGAGGCGAGGTGGTCAGAATATACTGGATGAACAAGCGTGGCATGTCTACTGCAAAGGCCTCATGGGTAGGCATATTTGAAATAGTTACCGAAGTTCTAGCTGCAGGATTTTTGTCTATTACAGCAGGACTGTTTGCTATCTGGAGTGGCTATACCATAATTGGCACAATCGTACTAGCTACGGCAACACCAATAGTAGGAATATGGCTTGGGCTTTTTTTGATTTCTGCCAAAAAAACATTCCAAGTTCCGTCTGCGATATCTAACCTGATAATAAAATTCAGAAAAGACAAAGGAGTTCACTATTTAGAAAAGACAAATCAGTGGATGACCGATATCTGTACCATGAGCAGGGAAAACCTAAGATCAAAACATGCAAAGAAAGCGTTTGTGACAAGTACGCTAATTTCTTTTGTGTCTTGGCTCGCGTTTGGAATATCTTTTATGCTGATCTCTTCTGGAACCGAACACGCAGTAGATGCAATCGACTCGATTTTTGCGGTGATGGCTGGAAACGCAATAGGAAATCTGCCAATAACCGTTGGCGGTTCAGGTCTGACAGAATTTGGTGTGTGGGCATACCTAAATCACCTAAGCGACTTTAAGCTGGAACTTCCACAAAACAGCGTTGACTGGAACACCATAATTGCTTGGAGAATCGCTACATACCAACTCCCAATTCCAATTGCATGGTTTTTGCTAATGAAGATGGCACTACGGAAATACACAAAACCACAATAGAAACCAACTTATCTTTAGATCACTTGATGCAAAGACATGTCGTTTAAGGACAAAATAGTTGTCATAACTGGAGCTTCAAGCGGAATTGGGGCAGCCTCTGCAACCGAGTTTGCAAAAAAAGGAGCAAATCTAGTGCTTGTGGCAAGAACAAAACAAAAACTCGAGGATCTACAATCGAATCTTTCCAAATTCAATACAGAAAGTATGGTGTGTCAGTGTGATGTCTCACAAAAAGACCAAGTACAAAATATGGCAGAAGAGGTTTTGGATAAATTTGACACAATAGACGTTCTTGTCAACAACGCCGGCTTTGCAATTTATGGCAAGGTAGAAACTCTCTCAATTGAGCAAATCGAGTCGCAGATGGCAACAAATTATTTTGGCATGGTCTACTGCACAAAGTACTTTCTTCCAAAAATGCTTGAAAAAAATTCTGGTCACATAGTAAACGTTGCCTCCGTCGCAGCATCATTCGGTCTTCCAGGCATTGCGTCATATTGTGCATCCAAATTTGCCATGCTTGGATTTTCAGAGGGACTCAAGCATGAACTACATGGAACTAAGGTGGGAGTTACTGTAGTAAGTCCCATAATGGTAAAAACAAATTTCTTTGATCATCCGTCGTTTGTTAAAATGCCAAAATACTCCCCAACAGCACTGGATGCGCAAACTGTTGCAAAAGCAGTAGTTTCTGCAGCAACCTCTTCACGACTTGAGATGATCGTGCCATCCATCGTAAGGGGCGCCGTATGGGCAAAACACACCTTCCCATTTATCATAAACCCGATAATCGGCAGTGCGTTTAGAAAGCAGCTGGAAAAATAATTACTCTGACTCATCAGGACTTGCTTCATCAGAAGCAACATCAAGCAATTCCATTTTTTTCAACTCAAACTGATAAATTGCGTCCATGTCGAGTTCCTTTTCTTTTTTGAGAAACTCGGCGACTTTTTTGTCAAGTGGTGCTTTTAGGACATCAAACATAAACTCGTATACCACACCTCTTTGGCAATCTGACGGCTTGATGTTTTTTGGAAGATCCATTGTAGTAATGTGTCTCCCATCAGCTACTGCCTCGTAGAGCTGTACATCGATTTTTTTATCGCCATCATACACTTCTAAAATATAGCCAGTTCTCATTGTGGATTCAGGCTTTTCAAACTTGGCATTCTTTATTCCATCTAATACCCAGTCTGGGAGCTCGTCTTTCTTTTTCACCATGAGGCATCAGTTCTATTTTTTGTCTTTTTTGCTTTTTTGCCACCAATCAAGATAATCATACTGTTTGTCTTCTCTTGTTGGATCTCTCCTGTTAATTCTATCCCGAATATCGCCTACCTGCTCTCTTGTGGCATAAAGTCCACACCTCTTGCAGATATAGTGTTTCGTTACGGGATCAAATTTCATTGGCACTTCGATCTCTTCTATGACTTTTTGGATGCTTTCTTGGCTTCCACTAGCAGCCTGACGTTCAATGGCTGCCTTTCGTTCTTTTGCTACACATTCTGGGCAGTTAACCAATAACTTTGTCAAAAAAATTTTCCATAAAAGCGTTCCCACTACGATTAATCTGGTACGCGGATTATATCGTCATCCCTTTCGGTCAGTTCGCCCATCGAAATACCGCGTACCAGACATTCTAGAACCGCAAAAAAAGCTATTATCTTTTTGTCTTCTCTGATAACATCTCGGCTGCAAGCTTTGCAGTAGTTTTTGCCCCATCAGAGACAAAGTTTTCCTGGAACCTGCGTATGCCTTCTTCGAATTTGGAATAGTTGTTTTTCAACTCAAGTATGGCAGAAATGACCTGTTTCTTGCTGTTTGCACCAAATCCCAGATCGTGTTCCTGTGCCCAGCGGATCTGATTTGTCTGCTCGTCGTAAACCGGGATCCCAATTATTGGCTTGCCTTTGACACCAATTATCTCGCCCATGGCGGTATGCGAGCCGTTTACTACTGCGTATTTGCAGTGTTCAAGTGCTGCATCTTTTTGTTGCTCCGATAGAAATCCGACATCGATTTGTACCCAATCTATTTTTTTATCGTATGCTTCTGAAATCGAGTACGTCTTGCCGTCTTTTCCAAGAACTCTGTCTATTGAAGGATCGGCCGTTGCATGCGAGATCACTCTTTTCTCATTTTTCATCTCTTCGGAATGGAATACCTCCTCGTATTTTCTTCCAGTGACTTGGTTTGTTGATTTGTTGCCGGTACGCATCCAGTAACCAAAATCGTTTCCCTCAAAAAGAGTTTCAAGCTCGGTCTTCTTGTCTTGTTTTTGTGTTTTTTTGGAGGCAAAATGTCCCGCGTATACGACTTTGTGCTTGATATTTTCTGGAAAGTTGAGATTGTATTCGCAAAGCGTGTATGGAGGAGGCGAATCAGCTACAACTATTTTGGTTGCTTTTGAAATCTGGTTTGCAATAAAGACCACACCTGGGTAGAAATAAAATCGTGATTTCCACATCTTTGGCCTGAACTGGTTTGTGACAAAAATGGAATCTACGCCTCTGTTTTTTGCTAGAATGTTTGGTCCCATGTCGCCATCATTTATGACGAGATCAAACCCAATGGAATCAAAAAGCTGGGCTTCTTTTTTCAAATAACTCTTTACTTGGCTGATGAGGGGAGGGTTTCCACGCATCGGAAGGGCCAAATTAAGAAGGGACAAAAAGATGCTTGGCCCATAGTTACCGTCGATTGGTGTGGGCATCAGAATTTCGTGAATATTTTGTTTTTTGTCAGGAAATCTTTTGAGCAGTTTTTGATAGATTTCGTCCTTGCTAGAATAGTGAATTTCATACTCGCCTTCGATGTAGTTTGGCAGCTCATCATTTAATGACATCATTCGGGAATAATGCCCATTACCCCATGCATAGATGAACTGGCCTATTCTTTTCACAAACTCACATCAAAAACAGCAGCATAAATTTTCAATGCTTTAGGGCATCGAGGATTTCATGTATGTTGTTGGGGCCTAAGGTGACTGTGACTCTGCGCTTTGATTTTAAGGCCTTGTCAGCAATCACCGAAGCGTCAAGGTCTGATTTTACGAATTTTGTTAGGCCAAGCCGCTCAATTCGGTGCAAGTATTTGCCGAGGCCTATCTCTTTTGCGGTGTTTAGGATCTCATCGCCGATTCCTGCCAAAGCAATCCAGTATTCTAGCTTGTTTTTGGCAACAATGCGCAGGTTTTGTTCAATAAACCACAACGGAAATACAAGTGGGGATAGTGGCAAAGAGACACGAGATATTTTTTCATGTCTTGCAACAAAACATGCAACTTTTGTTGCCGCCTTGATCTTTAGCTGAAGCGATTTTGAGGTATCTTTAGTCTGCAACATGAAAAAGTCCAGAGGTATTTTTTGACTGAGAGTTCGTGGCAGGATTCTGTTTACTATTTTGACAAGCTCAAGCAGATTTACTTCGTTAGTATAACAAACTATGATATTAACATCAAAGCCCTGCTTGATTGTTTCAAGGCAAGAAATTGCAGACAGCTCGTCATAAATGCAACAAACCACCTTTTGATTCTGGGAGTTGAATGGCAACCCACCGTGTCCCTTGTCGGTAAAAATTGAAACGTATGCGTTCTTCTTTGTCAAATAACAATAAACAAGTTTGTCGTGTTTTTCTTCAGTTCCCGGTTTGCAATCCATACTCACTGATTTGTCTATGAGGGCTGCGGTAGCTGCAACCTCTATGTCTTTTGGCAGGTAACCTGATGCGTGGCCGTCCACCTTGATAAAAAACTGCTCTCCCCGCAAAAGCAGGCCTGCCCCGACTTTGGCTATAGTAGAAACCACCACATCGAATTTGTTTTCACATCTTCTTGAAATTGAAACGCGGTCAATTCCAAAAAGCATGTTGATTGCATATGAAGCAAATACTGGGTCGTTTGCCTCCACTATAACAAGCTCGTCATCTTTAGATATTTTGGTAAATTGCTGGTCTTGAATTTTGAGAATTTTTTTGATATTGTCAATGAGTGTATTTTGCTTGTTTTTAGCAAAAATTGAAGGAAAAACGACTACAAAAGACTCTTCATTCATTTTTCTTACTTGATTTAAGCTGTTTAAATTTTGAATGATTGCGTTACCTCGCAATAATTATAAAACAAATTCAGACCACAATTCAGTGTGGCTAGATTCACACAAGATGAAATTGACAAAATTAACGCCGAACTGAAGACACCACAAGATGCGTTAAAGTGGGCATATGATACTTTTGGTGACAGAATTGCTAAAGCATCAAGCTTTGGTGCAGAAGACAGCGTAGTTACAGACATGATAATTAAGATAAACCCAAAGGCTAGATTCTTTACCCTTGACACCGGCAGACTCAATCAGGAAACATATGACGTAATGGATCAGCTAGCAAAAAGATACAACATCAAATTTGAAGTTATGTTCCCTGATACAAACGAAGTTCAACAGATGGTCCGCACAAAGGGAATCAACTTGTTTTACGAAAGCGTAGAAAATAGGAAGCTGTGCTGTGAGATACGAAAGGTACATCCGTTAAACAAGATACTTTCTACGCTTGATGCATGGATTACCGGTCTACGACGTGATCAGAACGAAAACAGATCCAAGGCATCAATAGTAGAGATTGATAACCTTCATGGAGGCATAATCAAAATAAATCCAATAATTGATTGGAGCTGGGATCAGACACTAGCGTACATCAAAGAACACAAGATACCGTACAACAAGCTTCTTGACAAAGGATACACGAGCATAGGGTGTGAGCCATGTACAAGGGCTATCAAGCCTGGAGAGGATCTTAGGGCAGGCCGTTGGTGGTGGGAATCCGACACACATAAAGAATGTGGCCTACACATGAACCACACTAAAATATGACTACACATGAAGGTGTTATCAGACCTCACGGCGGCAGGTTGATAAACAGAATAACACAGACAAATCCAGCTGAAACCTTTTCGATCACAATAAGTGAGGATCTTGCAAACGATGTAGAAAATATTGCAGATGGAATATTTAGTCCACTCGAAGGATTTTTGGGCCAACAAGATTTCGAGTCGGTTGTCTTAAAAGGCAGACTTGCAAACGACTTGGCATGGACCGTTCCAATAGTGCTTGATGTGGACAAAGAAGTAGCAACAAAAGCAAAACAGGCAGGAGATGTCCTGCTTAGAAGTGAGGAAAACGGGGAATTTGCCATACTGCACGTTGAGGAATCATACACATTTGATAAGAAAAAAACCGCCCAAGCAGTTTATGGCACGACTGATGAAAACCATCCGGGTGTGGCAAAAACATTTTCATTAAAAGATTATCTTCTTGGCGGAAAAATCGACTACTTCAAAAGGCCAAAAGACGATCCGATAAGAAAATACAGGATGACTCCGGCCCAGACAAGAAAAGCATTTGCGGATGCAGGCTGGAAGTCCATAGTGGCGTTTCAGACAAGAAACCCGCCGCACGTAGCGCACGAGATGTTGCAAAAAGAGTCACTCATTGCACACGATGGCGTATTTGTAAATCCGCTAATTGGTAAAAAAAAGTCAGGCGACTTTGTCGACGAAGTCATACTGGAGTCATACCTTGCAATGATTGAAAATTATTATCCACAAAATAGGTGCAAGCTTGCCACGTTGCACACAGAAATGAGGTATGCTGGACCCAAAGAGGCAATCCACCACGCAATAATGCGACAAAATTACGGCTGTACAAATATCATAATTGGGCGGGACCATGCAGGCGTTGGCAAGTATTACTCGCCTTTTGCAGCTCAAGAGATATTTTCTCAATACCCTGATCTAGAAATCAAACCAGTCTTTTTTCCTGCACTGTACTACTGTAGAAAGTGTCTTACATTCACACATGAAAGAGCCTGTCCACACACACCAGAATTCCATGAACAAATAAGCGGAACCAAGCTACGTGCTTTAATTGACGAGGGAAAACCTCCATCAGAGTTTATCATGAGGCCCGAAGTAGTCAAAGTCATCATGTCACATAAAAAACCATTCGTGGAATGAAATCATGAAACTATTGATTTTACTATTGCTTGGAATCGCATTTACACCTGTTTTTGCGCAAGAGTTCACAAATCCCTCACTTGAGCTCCAAAACGTAAGCATACATCCAGCTGATTTCAACAAAGTAGAATCGGATGTAGTAATCGTGCCGTTTGAAAAAACACACGCTGGAAGCTGGCAGCTAACCATTCAAAATAACCTGCTTTATGCAAATCCAAACGGTAATGCGGTTCTAAGACTATACGATGCCAACGTCAAAGACAAATTCTTTGAAATTGGCATGGGTAGTCCACCGGAACGCAAATTCTGGGTTGCAGTAAATCTACCAGACCAAGGATACGTTCCTGCAACGAGGCTGGACAAGGATGGATGGTATGAAGGATCTAAGATCATTGCAGCATACAGCGACGAACAAGGGGTATCAATTGGCAACGGCAAGAGAATAGTTGTAAGCAATTTCAATCTACATGACTTTGTAATAGGCAGCTACGCAGTATATGGAATGGTTGAACCAACAGATCCGCCTGCAATAAACTCCGGAAGTTTTGACGTTGAGATCTTATCTGGTGATGTCTCAAAAAACCCAATTCATTACTATCCATTTTATGTGACTGGCGTAGTAGGTGCAATAATCGGCGTTCTGTTAATACTCAAGAAGCGTTCTTAGATTTGTAATAGCTGCACAGTCTTTTTATTTTACAGACGTCGCACATTGGAGAAACCGGCTTGCAGATATTTTGGCCGTACATGACAAACGTGTCGTTGATTTTCAACCAGTATTTCTGTGGTATCTTTTGCATTAGCTCAAACTCTGTTTCCTCAGGCGTCTTTGTCTTGACGAGGCCGAGTCTATTTGATATTCTATGAACGTGGACATCTACGGGAATTGCAGGTTTTTCAAAGGCATAAACCAGAACACAGTTTGCAGTCTTGCGTCCAACTCCCGGCAATACTATCAACTCGTCTAGATTATCTGGGACTTTGTCCCTATATTTGGAATGAATTATCTTTGCAACTTCGATTATCCTCTTGGATTTTACGTGATAAAACCCGATCGACTTGATTATCTTTTCAACATCTTTTGCTTTTGCAGCTGCGAGTGCCTTTGGATTTTTGTATTTAGAGAAAAGCTGTTTTACTACTTTTGTTGTATTTTCATCCTTTGTGCGAGCAGAAAGAATCGTGCCGATAAGAATCGCAAATGGATCTCCTTGTTCTACGTCATGAAGCTGGCGTAACGCAGTCATCCTTGGTGGCTTGACTGAGTTCATTGTGTCTATCATCCCATCCAAGATCTTATCCATTTGATTTTGCAACAACCTCGTTCAATAATAAACTAAAGCGCATCAAAGTATTATAGATCAATGCCTCAATCATAACTGTGGAACTAACAAAAGAAGAAGAGCTTGCATTAAAGGGTGAGTATGGGGAGACTCTGCAGACTGCGTATAGAATTCTTGTTGCAACCGGCGAAGCAACAGATGCACAAAAACTCATTCCAATCAAATGGGCTCACCTATCTGGCGTCAATTATAACACAATTGGAGATGCAGGAGAAGAATTCCTATCAAAGCTGAGCCAGTCCGCAAAGGTAAAGGTAATGACTACGCTTAACCCAATGGGCTTTGATTTTGATTCAGTATCAAAGTATAGTCTCTCTGATAATTTTATAGAAAAACAACAGAGCATCAAGGATTCTTATCAAAGAATGGGAATAATTCCTTCGTTTTCATGTATACCATATGAGATATTTGATTTACCAGAAAAAGGAACGCAAGTGTCTTTTGCAGAGAGCAATGCAGCAATTTATGCAAACTCTGTAGGAAACTTGAGGACAAACAAAGAAAGTGCGTTTTCTGCTTTAGCTAGTGCGCTCACGGGGAAAAGCCCTTACTCCGATCTCAGAGTGGACGATGCACCAAACCTTACAATACGCATGAAAATTGAAAATCCAGATGAGCTCATCTTTGGGATGCTTGGGTTCTACGCAGGCAAGATTGCAGACAACTCTGTTAGAATATCTGGAGTATCCAAGATGGACAAGAGGAGCTGTAAATCTCTGTGCGGTGGAATGGGTACGTCGGGAAGATGTGGCAAGTTTGTACTAGAAGACGAAACACCAGGCTCAGAAAAAGTAGATTTTGATAAAAAAGAGATGCAAAATATCTATGACGAGCTAAACACATCAGAAAAAGGCGATATCATAACGCTTGGTAGCCCGCAGCTAGGTCTAGAAGAGATTGCAGATCTATCATCTATGTTGAAGAGCAGGTCATTTAAGAAAAGATGCATGGTATTTTGTCCACGTGCCGTAATGGAGCAAGCAAAAAAGATAGGATACACGAACGAGCTGGAACGTGCAGGATGCGAGATTCTCACTGATTGTTGTACCTGTCTGACTCCATTAATTGATAGAAACTCTGTCGACTCTGTTACTACAAACAGCATCAAAGGAGCATATTATTTGAAAAACTCTAACAAGGTAAATGTCAACTTGAAGCCGCTTTCAAAAATAATTCAAGAAGAAACAAAATGATACTAAAAACCATAGTTAGAGGCAAAGCGCAGGGAACGGTACTCAAAACAGAGATGCCAATCAACTTCCTTGGTTCAGTAGACAAAAAAACCGGCGTCATTAACGACAATAAACATGATCTTGTCGGAAAATCAATTAAAGGCGTAGTACTTGTTTTTCCCCACGGTGTGGGGAGTAGCGTCGGTGCATACACAATTTATTCGCTAAAATCAAACAACACTGCACCAATTGCTATGGTATGTAAAAAAGTAGACCTTACTGTGGCATCTGGGTGTGCACTTGCAAATATACCACTTGTTATTACAGACGACGATGAATACGACAGACTTGAAGACGGCCAACAAGTAACAGTGGATACTAGTAAACAGACTATAATGTGACCCTGACGACCTTTCCATTTGGACGCTCTTCTTTGAAAATGATTCCTTCAAAGCTAAACACCGAAGTGTCTTTATCCTTCCAGCAATCTAGAGGAAGACCTGCTTTTTGACACGTATGATCAAGGAATTCTGTTTCGTTCCAACCATACTCTGTTGGGACTTGGGGTAAGAGAAGACCTGAACGATAACCGTGTTTGATTATGAGGCCGTCTCTCCCTACTTTGATCTTTGAAGGTAGTTGTAGCGGATCATCTACCTTGATTTCTTTTGGCGGGGTAAGAATGGTAATTTCAAAACTAATTTCATCAAGTTCTGGAGGCTGCACCGGTGAAAAACGTGGGTCTTGTGTTGCTGATGCAATAGAAGCATCAACAAGTGCCTTACTTAATCTGGTTGGCATGGGAAATCCAATACAACCGCGAAGCTCTTCACCGCTATTTAGCGTGACAAATATGCCCGCATCAAAGGAAAATTTCGACTTTAGCTTCTCGTCTAGCTCCAACTTACGGCCGTTCCTAACAAACTCAGTTACTATTTTCCTTGCAGTCTGTACAAGAATTGCGCCATCCTGATCGGATAGGTTATAACTGCTCATTTATTTCTGCAATAAATCTCTGCAGCTTTTTAATATGAGTTCCTTCCCAGTAGACATGGCCGCAGCCTTGACAGATCCAAAACTCGCTGATATTTTCAGCAATCCTTGGTGGCATCTTGGCCTTTATCTGATCTTTTTGCACAGAGCGCAAAACACCATTGCAGACAGGGCATCTTGCATTTGATGCAACAAATTCGTATTTTTTCCAACCCATATTTTTTGCGATCTCAACTAGTTGATCTTTTTCGACAGGTACGGTGATCCAAATCGTGGTTACATCTAGCTTTTTTGCCTTGTTTGCAAGATGTGCATCTTTGGTGATTATGATGCGGCCTTCCTTCTTTGCAATCAAAATAAGATCTTCATCATCAATCGTACTAGAATAAGTGCAATCAAAGCCCAAAATTCTCAGCTTTTTTGATATTGTGCCCAACATAGAGTCTATTGAAAACTTAGCTTGACTCAATTTTTGTCAGACCGATATCTGTTATGTGGCTTTCACCTGCAGGCAAGACTCGTACGTAATCATCTATGGAGAATTGTTTTGCAATATCTTCGCTTAGTTTTATGAACTCAATTCGAAGTCTTTTTGCTGTCTCTGTCATGTCGTGACCACCTGGTTCTATTACGGCATAACACATGCAGTGTTTCTTTACGGGTTCTGGTGGACCGCACATGAGCATATAGTGATCATCTCTGTACAATATTCCAACTGCAAGCTTGAGTGTTGGAGCTCTGACAAAATTCTTTTGTCCTTCCAAAACAAATGAGCCTTTTGCAAGGAACTGGCCGCTTGGGGCTCCTTTTTTGACCTGCTCTGGATTCACCCAATATGCACTGAGTCCATACATTGCTTCACGCCATGCCCTGCTAAAGCAGACAGTTGCTTGAGCTACCTCATTTATGGAATCAAACGGCAAGTTCTCCGGAACATCCTTTAACACAAAAAATGGTGAACCGAATATCTCTGCATGAAATACCTTGTCGTCTTTGGCAAGCTGCTTTCTAATTATGGCAGAATTTGATGAAGAGTCTCTTCCTCCTATTGCCAAAAGGCCGTCTGAGGTGTAAAACCATCTGTACCTTTCAAACCATTCTTTTTTCTTAAATTCGGTAAAAAGTACTGCTTCCTTTGTTGTTTGTGACTGCGTTTTTAATTTTTCAAGCTCTTTTAGGTTTTTTTTCTTCAGGGTTTGTATGGACTCGATTGCTGCCAACTTACGTTTTGACTCATCGAACAAAGTAGAGGCAATTGCAGGAATGGAAGAATCAGGCCGGATCTGAATTTTTTCACCGTCTATTTTGAGAAACGGTATGCCCTTTTCTTTTATTATCTCTGCATTTTGTGATTTTAGCTTTTCAGTTGCCAGTGGATCATATATTGATGTTATTCCACTTGATGTCACAGAAAAGAGCGATTTTGCCACGCTAGATATCTTTTCAGATTTTTCTTTTACCTGTTGTATTGCTTTGTCCTGTTCGTCTATTCTGCTTTGGAGGTCAGATATCTTCTTATCAAGTGAGCTTGACTGAGTCGCTTTTCCTTTCTCTAACAATATTTTAGAAAAGACCTTGTCTAGGCCTTGCATAAAACTTGGGGTTCTCTCAAATTCAGAGTCTTGTGTTGTAATTAAGATCGGGTATACCTCAAAACCTTCTTGGGTTTTTACAATTATCGGATCGTGATTTCCTCCAACTATGTTGCTGACAAGGGATTTTGTCACAGATACAATATTTGTGATATCGTCGTCAGTAAGGGAATTCCCTGGTGAATCCAAGTTAATTTTTGCTACACGCAAGATCTCTTCTGCATATTTTGCAGGTAAACCAAAGGTTCTTCCAAACCAACGTACAACCGGCGTTGATGCAGATCTTAGCTCCTCAAAGCTTTTTTCATTAATATTAAGAACACTGAGACCTTTTTGTGGTGGTGGAACATATGTCATACCAACTCGAAGCTCTCTGTGTCTTACCTGAATCGAATGTAGCAAAGCAAGAATCTTAAGATCTTTGTTACACAGTAGGATGTTGCCGTCCCCAAAAAATTCACAAATCAAAACAAACTCTTTATCAAATCCTGCAAATCTTAGATACGCAATTCGTTCAACATCAAGCTGCTCTACTTTGACAAGCTTAAGACGCAAAAGGTCGTCTCTTAGGCGCTTTACAAGCTTGTTTTCTTGGATCTGTTCAATTTTAATTCCAGTCAACCACATGCCAATCGCAGATATGACCAAAAATAAGTCAGGCTTTTCTGGGTGATGTAGCTTGACAAGGATGCTGTCCTGATTTATCGAATAGATGTTGTTGACATAGTATCCTTGTGTTACTTTTGATATGTGGTCAACAAGAAATGTGAGTTCTATTCCAGCAAGTGCCATAAGAAATCATGAAGAATCTAAAATATACTCTTACTGATATCGCAGAGACGACCAAACATTTTAAACCAGTCACAATAGAGTCAACCTAGAAATTTCATTGAAACACCCAAAGAAAAAAGCACCAAACCCAGATGACTCTAAAAAAAATGATGATCAGCCAAAGACAGAGCCAGTCGAGAACCAAGATGAGCTTAGCCGACGAAAAAAACTGCTTGACAGGTTGTTTTGGATTCGTGTGGGACTTGCAGCAATTGCGGGTGTTGTTGCCACATTCTTGTTTGAATCAGTTGAGGGAGAGGAGAGAAGGTGGGCATCCATTGGCTTTATGATTGCAGTTTTCATAGGTTCAGCAGTGATCGGCAAAGGAATGAAGATAGGACTGCCACCATCGGACAGAAAAAAAATCGTTACAACAGGCATTGGTAGCTACGTGTTCATCTATTTGTTCATGTGGATCCTTTCATACACTCTGGTACACCACTCAGACGTAGGCATTGGCCCGCTAAACCCAATGTAGAAACATGTGGAACTACAAGACTCCCGGAATCCCAGACGAGTATTTTGAGAGAACAGAGCAGGTACCAATAACAAAAGAAGAAGTCCGTGTAATTCAGCTAAGCAAGGCAAGACTCGTTGAAGGAAATACTGTATTTGACATTGGTTGTGGCAGTGGCTCTATAGCTGTGGAAGCAGCACTCCAAATTGGCAAGCAAGGCAAAGTCTTTGCAGTGGATTTTGATCCAAACGCAGTTGAGCTTACCAAAAAAAATCTGCAAAAATTCGGAATTACAAACGCCGAAGTAATTTTCGGTGACGCCAAACAAAAAATCCCAAATCTGCCAATGGTAGACGCAATATTTGTTGGCGGAACTGGCGGTGACACAAAAGATATCATAAATTTATGCCATGAGAAGCTAAAGGCCGGTGGAAGAATAGTGATTGGAGTCATTTTGATTGAAACGTTATGCGCAGTACTTGATACGATAAGCAAACTTGATTTTAAGGAAGTAGATGTTACGCAGATCACTGTTTCAAAGAGCAAAAAGACCTCTACTGGAACGATGATGCTTGCAAGAAATCCTGTAACCGTAATTTCTGCAACAAAAAGCTAGACAATCGCTTTTAACTGGGAAATTTTTGAAGCAAAACATGCATGAGCTTGTTTGTGTTGGCTGCGGTCCAGGCGATCCAGAATTACTTACAGTCAAAGCTGTAAAAGCAATACAAAGTGCCGAAGTAATCGCATGTCCTACCGCAAAAGAAGGCAAGCCAAGCATCGCACTATCTGTGGTAGAATCGCTCCTTGACAAATCAAAACCGGAAATAGTGAATCTTGTTTTCCCAATGGTCAAAGACAAAGAAACTCTTGAAACAACATGGGAAAAAAATACAAAGACCTTGGCACAAAAAGTACTTGATGGAAAAAAAGTAGTCTACCTTACAGTAGGTGATCCGTATCTTTACAGCACTTGGATATACTTGCACAGAGAACTGCAGACAAAGTACCCAGAAATTAAGATCTCTGTAATTCCTGGAATAGTGTCGATGTTTACTTTTGCATCAAAGGTTGGGATCAGCTTGGCAGAGGGAGCCGAGACAATGGCTGTGATACCCTCATGCTATGATCTGTCAAGAGTAAAAGAGACTGCAAAAAACTGTGATACCATGATATTTCTCAAAGATGGAAGATACTTTGATCAGGTGATCAAACTACTCAAAGAGGCAGGATTCTCAGACGATTCTATTTTTGCAATAGGCCAAGACCTTGGGACTCCAAACGAGATCGTAAAAAAGATGAGGCTTGGCGACGTAAACGAAAGCACGATGACTACGAAGTATTTTTCGATAATGGTGGTCAAACGTGTCTAAAGTTTACTTTGTGGGGTGTGGGCCTGGTGACCCGGATCTAATCACAATCAAAGCAAAAAAACTGCTCACAAAGGCAGATGTTGTTGTGTATTCTGGCTCTTTGATTCCACAAAAGATACTTCAAATCTGCAAAAAAGCGAAATTACATGATGCGTCAGGCCTTGTAAGAGAAGAAATATTTGAAATTTTGAAGACAAATGCGCAAAAAAACAAACTAGTCATACGACTACACGACGGAGACCCAGCAATCTATGGCGCAATAAGAGAACAGACAGATAATCTGCAAAAGGAAGGAATAGAATGCGAAGTAGTGCCTGGCGTGACCTCGTTTTTGGCATCATCTGCAGCACTTGGCTTACAGCTTACACTCCCTGGAGTTACTCAAACAATCATAATTACACGCGCAGAAAAAAGAACCAAAGTACCAGAGCAGGAACGCATCTCAGAGCTTGCAAAACACAAGTCGACGATGATATTCTATCTAAGTGTTCATCTTTTGTCAGACATAGTAAAAGAAGCACTAAAAGGTGGATATCCAAAATCAACACCTGTTGCAGTCGTATACAAGGCAAGCTGGCCTGATCAAAAAATAATCACTGGTACTTTAGAAGATATAGTCAAAAAAGTTTGGGCAGAAAAAATCACAAGGACTGCCATAGTTATGATTGGGGATGTAATTCAACCAAAGTCATATGAATACTCAAAACTGTATGATAAAACATTCAGTCATGGATACAGAAAAGCAAAGAAGACTTTACAGTAAATTATTTTAAAAATAAAAATAAGTAACTAGTCTTGCGACTAGCTGAATTGTTGTAGCGTTCCGCTTGTTCCGCCTATGTTGATAGTCCAACGTACCGTTAGAGAGTCACCGTTGTTTACACCAATGCCGCCGAATATCTGCCTCGCAAACATAGAGTCAGTTGCACTAGATGATGTTTCGTTGAACAAACCTGATTCGGTTACGATTACTGTACCACCTGATGTATTTGTGAAGGTTCTCTCTATGAGTACTGAAGCAGTACTGGTACTTGAAGTACCTGATGAGTTGGTAAATGTTACCGTTGTTGCAGCAGCTCTGGTTAGCCCGGTAGCGATTGTTTCACTAGCTAGACCA
>JBBIVI010000011.1:0-8190 GCA_037439825.1 Candidatus Nitrosotenuis sp.
AAAAAGAGCCAATATTTTTGATTTCAACTCTTGAACCTCCTTCGATTGAAACATTTGCGTCAGCACGCATCGCTCCTTCGAGCGCTGGATCTGATACTTCAAGATTTTCAAGCAAATCTGACAGTATGTTTAAAAATATTCTCACTTGCCGTGGGTTCTCAAAATCTGGCTCTGTCACGATTTCTACAAGGGGTGTCCCTGCACGGTTATAGTCCACAAGTGTAATTTGTGTTCGTTCAGACGCTCCTTCGTAAATGAGTCTTCCTGGGTCCTCTTCTAGTTGAATCCTGCGTATTCTGATCTCTTTTCCCTCAATTTGGATTTTACCTTTTTCTCCAATGCTTGTAGGGCCATACATGTTAAGCTGGGTAATTTGGAAGTTTTTTGGTAGATCTGGATAAAAATAGTTCTTTCTGAAAAAGCCAATTTTTTGTGGAACTTGGCAGTTTAATGCAAGTGCTATCATGGTTGCTTTTTCTACAGCTTTTTGATTTAGTCTTGGCAAAGTACCTGGAAGTCCAACACAAATCGGGCAGATGTTTGCATTTGGTGCAAACTCACGGTAATTGGCTTTACATGAACAAAATAGCTTACTTTCAAGTTTGGTTAACTGGCAATGGATCTCAAGGCCTATCATAGCGGTACACCCGGCAGCTTTGTTTTGCTTTGTAATGCATATGCTGCTTGCAATAATTGTTTTTCTTGCAAAGTGTTTGCGTGAATCTGTATGCCAATTGGCAAGCCATTGTGAATTTCATATGGTACTGAAATGGCTGGAATGCCTGTGAGGTTTGCTGTTACTGTATTTATGTCTGCAAGATACATTGCTAGTGGATCTTCAATTTTTTCGCCGAATTTGAATGGTAAAATAGGCACCGTCGGCGAAATCAAAAAATCAAATTTCTTAAAGGCATTTACAATCTCTTTTTTTAATTTACTTTTTACTTTAAGTGCTTTTAGTAGATATTTTCCTGCAAATCCTGCTGATGGGACAAAACCGCCGAGGATCATCCTGCGCGTGACTTCTTGTCCAAATTTTTTTCTTGCTTTTGATATATATGACCTGAACTCGTATCCCTCCATGTCAAAATCGTAACCATATCTGAGATTGTCGTATCTTGAAAGATTGCTTCCTGCTTCTGCAGTAGTTAACACATAATATGTGGCAATTGTGAATTTTATGAGATCTAAGGATATCTCTTCTACTTTGGCTCCTAATTCTTCAAATGTTGATACGGCACGCCAAAACGACGATTCCACATTTTTGTCAATACCTTCACCTTTACTCATCTCTGAAATTATTCCAATTTTTTTACCTTGTATTCCGGCATCAATTTCATTTAGATAGTTTTGGTTCTGGTTGTCGATTGTGGTGTTGTCGTTTTTGTCTTTTCCAGCTATGTGATTTAAGAAGAATGCTACGTCTTCTACGCGTCTTGCAAAGGGGCCTATCTGCTCTATGCTGTTGGCAAATGAGACTAGGCCATATCTAGAAATGAGTCCATATGTCGGCTTTAGTCCTACAACTGAGCAAAAACTTGCTGGGTTTCTAACAGAGCCGCCAGTATCTGAACCAAGTGACATTACACATTCCAATGCACTCACCGCAACCGCACTACCGCCTGAAGATCCACCTGGCACATAATCTATGTTCCACGGATTCTTGCTTGGCCCAAACGCTGAGAATTCGGTCGTTGCACCCATTGCAAATTCATCAAGATTAGTCTTTCCAACTATTATTGCGTCCTCTGTTTTCAATTTCGATGTCACCGTGGCATCATATGGTGCAACAAAATTCTCAAGCATTTTAGATGCGCATGTCATCTTTGAGCCTTTGACGGCTATGTTATCTTTAATTGAGATTGGCATTCCATAAAATGCGCCAACTTGTTGTTTTGACTTGATCTTCTTGTCTATTTGTTTTGCTTGTTCCAACGCAGCATCATTGATTGAAAGATACGCGTGTAGTTTCGTGTCGTGTTTTTTTATATGGTCTAGAGTTTTTGCTACAAATTCTTCGACTGTAATGTTACCATTCTTTACATTATCGATGTATTCAATGGCGGAAACTGCAAGAGTCAACTTAATTCATCTTTGGTGCTCTGATGAAATTCTCTTTGTACGTTTTTAGTTGTGATATTAGCTTTGATTCAAATGGAATGTATTTGTCTTCCCTTAACTCATCAATAGCTACTTCCTGAACTGAGATCTCCTCTGATTCAATATTTGCTTCATCTAAGTTATCAAAATAATTCAAGATCTTTTGTATCCGTTCAAAATACTCGTCTGGGTTTTCGATCTCTATTCTCATGAGTTTTGCAACATGTTCTATGTCTTCTTTTGTAACCAAATGTATCACCTATGGCGTTAATCTATCTACGTCTCTTGGGTAAAAGGTTGTGTCTCTTATGTTTTCAGTGCCTGTGAGCGCCATCATCAGCCTTTCAAGACCTATCCCGCATCCTGCGTGCGGTGGAATTCCATAATCAAATACCTTTAAGTGATATTCAAATGCATCAATTTTGAGACCTTTGTTTTTCATCCTTTCTTCAAGTTCTTGACGTTTTTCTACCCTCGTGCTTCCAGACGATAGTTCTAAATCTCCAAACATCAGATCAAATGACTCTGAAATTCGTTGGTCTTGCTTTCTCATCTTAACATAAAATGGCTTTGGTCCTGTAGGCCAATCTCTAATAAAGTAAAAACCATCTAATCCTATTTTTTTGAGATTTGATGGATACAAATCATCACCCCACTCCGTTTTTGCTCCTGCTTTTTGTATCCTTTCTACCAATTCTGAATATGTGTACTGCGGAATTTGGGTTGGAAGTTGCGGTACAACAAACTCGACATCTTGATTTTCTTTGGTGTATTTTTGTACAGTTTTAATTGAAATTTGTATTATCTGTTCGATTCTTTTCATTATGTCATTGTAGTCAACATATGCTTCTTCCATGTCTATCGATATGGCTTCTGAGAGGTGTCTATTTGTCCTCGATGGTTCTGCTCTAAATATTGGTGCGATTTCAAAGACTTTTTCAAAACTCATTGTGAGTTGTTCTTTGTACAACTGTGGCGATTGGGCCAAAAAAGCTTCTTTGTTATAGTAAAATATTGGGAACAGTGCAGCTCCTCCCTCTGTTGCAGTGGCAATCATCTTTGGGGTGTTTATTTCCAGAAAACCATTTTCATAAAAGTAATCTCTTATTGATTTCAACACGAGGCTACGTACCTTAAAGACGTGTTGAAGTGATTTTCGTTTAAGATCAATAGGCCTGATTTCGAGGCGTGTATCTATGTTTTTGACCGTTTTTGCATATGGTTCAAAAGGGGGGATCTTTTCTACATCTGAAAACACTTTGAATTCTTTTGGAATTATCTCTATGCCGTGTGGTGCTTTCTCTGAGGCCTTTACAACCCCTTTAACTCCAATTGAAGAATGTGCTTTTAGTTGTGATATTTTTTGTTGAATATCTTCAGGACAACTTCCAGTCTTTGCGACTATCTGGATTTCGCCTTCTTTGTCTTTTAGCATTAAAAACGAGATGTTGCCATGACTACGAACACTTAGCACCCACCCCATCACGATAACTTCCGAGTCTACCATTTGTGGTGACAATTGAATGGAATAATGCGTTCTACGCCATTTTTCAAGATCTGTACCTATCATGTTATGCATTTGCGTCGATTCACGATTATTTATTTCAATGAAAAATGAATTTTTACAGACTGTTTATTATTCATTAACAAATATTCACGTTTGTTGGTTCAACGTTGTTTCTTTTGTTCTAAATAATACTTGATCAAGACTTGATATATCATCAAGGTCGAATTTGTTGAGCGATTTTCTTTTTATCTTTCTGACTAATGTGATATCTCGTTTAAAGAATAGATTTACTGTCCAATCTAATGCCACCTTCAGTTTTTTCTCAAACGTGGGCAACATCATAAGATAATATGTCTTCCAAACAACCCAAGCAATCGGGCCAGATAATTTTTTACCTGAAATCGTTGCAATGCCGTTCCTCTTTCCAATTATTGCCATCATACCTTTGCTTTCATAATTGAATTGTTTTTGTCTCCCGCCTTGGATGAGGCATTTTAAGTTGTGTGCAGCTATCTTACTTTCTCTCAGGGCGTGTTGTGCAGTAGGTGGGTAAAGGCTATCAGTTTTTTTATCTGTTATTGCAGCACAATCTCCTAGCACAAACACGTTTGGATGGTTTGGAATTCTGAGATAATCATCTACGGCAATCTTGCCTGATTTATGTTCACAATCAAGGTTTGTAATCACTGGGTCGATAGTGACACCAGCAGTCCAAATCAATGTGGCACATCTGATTATCTCTCCATTGCCTAAAATCACAAAATCCTCTCCGGCATCAACTGCCTTTGTGTTTGGAATTATTCTGATGTCGGCTTTTTGAAGTGATTGATAAGCTTTTTTTGCAAGATCCTCACCTAATTCTGGTAGTATACCATCCTTTGCAGATACAAGTATCATTCTTATATTGTGAAGATTTACATTTTTGTAATAGCTTCTTGCAGAATCTCTGACAAAATCATTTATCTCACCAATTGTTTCAACACCTGCAAATCCTGCACCCACGACAACCACTGTGAGTAGCTTTTCTTGAGCAGTTTGATCTTCTTCGGTATCTGCAATTTCGAGCATGTGTATCAAGTGTGTCTTTATTGCGATGGCGTCTTGAATTGTTTTAATTGTGAATGCATTCTTTTCGATTTTTTTGTTTCCAAAAAAGTTTGTTTTACTACCAAGTGCGACCACTAGATAATCGTATTCTAGTATCTTTACTTTCCCATCAAATGTGCGCGTAATTGCTACTAGCTTGTTTTTCAGATCAATTGATGAGATTTTGGCTTGGATAAATTCGGAATTTTTACAAAACATTCGCAAGGGGATAGAAATATCGCTTGGATGAATTACTCCCGATGCCAGCTCAGGTAACATAGGGGTAAACAAAAAGAAGTTATCCTCGTTTACCAATGTGATTTTTGTATTGTTTTTATCTAATGCTTTTTCAAGTTCACGTAGTATAGAAATTCCAGCAAACCCTCCTCCAAGTATTAAGATCTTTACTTTATTGACAGATAGCAAGTCTTTCCTTCCTGTTTTTTATCACGAAAATACTTTGATAGAAGTTGTTCTTCCTCTGATAACAAAACAAAATTTCGTTTGTGCTTGTGAGTACAATACCAAAAATCTTGACGATATTTTTTACCCTGATTACATAAAATGAACAAACCCCATTGAGCATTATCCTTTCACAATACATAAAATAGGTTAATTGGAATGCGCAAAAGTCCTAGTTTGTTTGTAGAAAACAAACAAGTTTAACATCTTTGCGCCTGATTGTGTTTTTTGAACACTTTAAGAATTATTTACCCAGTCCAAATTCAGACACGTATGAGTGAAAGCTCAGACATAGTAGACTACATAAAAGAACTGAGGCTAATTCTAGCTGACAGTATAGACGTACTTCTCAATTTGGAATTTGAGGCAATTTATGACAAAGATGAAGAAATTACACCAATTAACAACGTAGTTGAGCTTGTTGATATGAGTTATGATGTGGCAGAATCATCTAGAGTAAAAACTGCTGAATCTGAATTTTTAAAACGACAATCGCTTTGATTATTTGTATAAATCTCTAAGGTATTTGTCTTCTGCAACAAGCTCATTGATGCCGGCCAAGACGCCCGCAATTATGTCATCTGCTAGATTGAAGATTGGATGTACTGCTCTTCCTTTTACATCCTTACAACTAATCTCGATCATGAGATCATGTTCATCAAATCCCTTCTTTTTTGAAATTATTGTTGCTTTTTCCACAGTGGAGGCTGGGATTGTGATCTTTTTGAAGTCTGGTGATTCGAAAATAATTTTGTCGTTTCCACTTTTTTGTCTTTCTAAAACAAGTTTGCCTCCCAATATCTGAGAGTCCCATCCAGGATATCCTTCAACGTAGTCACATTCGTATTGACGCTGATCTAGTGGTTTGGTGGTTTTTTTATTAGATATCGCACTATCTCTAAGAAAGCTGGCCTGTTCTTTGATATATTTCCATAAATTATCTTCGAACTTCTTAGCAGTGTATATTTTGGTTAATGTGGCGGCTATTCCTATAACTGGAACCACAAATAATGGTGCAGATGTGATCAGATTTTTTCCCCATTCTCCGGTTCCAACTGTGACTTCAAAGTTGTCTGGTGATCCTCGAATTGAGATATCTGTACTTCGTCTTGCACCTGCAGCAGTTCTGAGTGCACCAAGTTTCCTTGCTTGAAGAAAACACCATGCAACAGGAAGGGTTTGATCTTTTGAGAATGCTACCTCAAAGCTGTTTTCTGTTAGATATGTCTTAATTCTTGTTGCTAATCTTTCAATGTCTAGATGATATCCATTGAATCTATGTGTTTTTGTCACCTTGTTTGGTTGTTTTGTATACTATTTATGATTAATTTGACAGATCGTGGAGTTCATCCTCCCACGATCGTGGCTGGCACAGCGACTTTTGGTCGGCTGGCATGGGGATTCTTAAGGTGGAATAGGCCGGAAATATTAAAACAATTACGTAGAAATTATCCAGTTTTTTGTCTTCGATATTTTGTTAAAGACTGATTAATAGGTGATCCCAATATCAAATGTGGAAATTTCTCACGAAGAGATTTCTGATTTGAAGAACTTTATCTTCGCGCTGAATTCTGCTCAAGATAGCATCGTAGTGGTTGAAGGTAAGCGCGATGCTGCTGCTTTAAGACACTTAGGTTTTACTGAAGAGATCTTGGAGTTCCACAGCTTTGGTGGTATCACAAAATTTGCCGATTCCGTCTCAAATTACAAAAATCTGATAATTTTGTTTGATTTTGATAAAAAAGGAAGATATCTGACACGCAGGGTAATCGAACAGTTAGAGCGCAGAACCAGAATTGACATGTCGTATAAAAGACGACTTATTGTAGTCACTAGAGGTAAAATCTGCACTATTGAAGAATTAACACAGTATGCTCAGCTTGTAAGTGAGACAACCATCTGAAACCACACATCATCATATTTTCTAAAGATTGTTTGTTCGAATCAAAAAACCACATTTACTTATAAAATCTACAATGAAGTTATTTGTGCCTATATTCGTAGATGGACATCACATAGATGATTTTTTACTGGAAAAAGTGAAAAACTTGTTGATTGAAAACAACAATAACGAGTTTGGAGTTTCTGTCCTAGAAATGTATCGCAATCATAAAACGGGAGAAATACATTGTTTGTTGGATGCACCTAATGAAAATGCTGTAAAAAATTACCATGAAAAATTAGGAGTCACATGCGATTATATACACCCAATAGAACGCATCACAACAAAAAACGCTGCAAATATCGAAAGGCTTGCAGCAATAGGTGAGCTGGCTGCGCGACTTGCACATGATTTGAGAAATCCATTATCAGTAATAAAAAACACTGTAGAAATAATGGAGACAAAACCCAAGTTACGAATAGAAGACAAAGTGATATACTATAACCGATTGCACAGAGCAATAGATAGGATATCACATCAAATCGAAGATGTTCTTGACTTTGTCAGGCCATTTACGCTAACATTTAAAAACCATCTCATAAATGAAATAATTTCTTCATCTATTGAAAAAATTACACTTCCAGATTTAGTTAAAATAAATCTTCCACGCAATTTTGTCTATCTGGTATGTGATGCATTGAAACTTGAAATCGTATTCACAAATCTAATAATAAATTCGATTCAAGCTATGAACAATTCTGGACAAATAGACATCAAGATCTTTGATGTGGATAATGTCATAATAATACAAATTTCAGACACCGGGTGTGGAATCCCAGAAAACCTCCTACCAAAGATATTTGAACCATTATTTACTACAAAGCAAACCGGTACTGGTCTTGGATTAGCTAGCTGTAAAAAAATCATAGAGCAGCATGGGGGAACAATCAACGTGACTAGTACTGAAGGAGCCGGAACTACTTTTAGGCTGTATTTACCAAAACGAAAACTTTCTTCTGAATCAGAAGATAATTTAGTGGTTTCACAAATTTAAAAAATAAAAAAAGGAAGTTTATTTGCTTCCGATGATAAAGACGACGCTTGCAGTGGTACTTACATCCTGATCTGATGAGAATATTGGCGCTCTCATTGC
>JBBIVI010000011.1:8214-14365 GCA_037439825.1 Candidatus Nitrosotenuis sp.
TCATACGCTGCTTTATAGTACGGCATTGGGATTGGTGGCGGATAACCAAATTCGGATAGGCTTACGTGCTTGACTCCGATTATCTGATAATCTAGAGGCACTAGAGCTTTTTCTGCTTTTGATCGTGCGTTCTTTATTGCTTCAGCTAACAGGTCATCACTTATCTGCATTTGTCTTTGTGGAGACAAAGTAAAGTATACGGAATCAACTCTGTTTGCGCCTGCATTTACTGCATTATCGATTATGTCTGACGCTAGATCCATTTTCTTCGTTTCAACTCGTATAATGTTTGAAACACTATATCCGACGAGTTTTTGTTTGTATGTGTTGGACTCTTTGTCGTGGTACGATTCATACACCGGATAAATCGTTAGTTGGGCTGTACTGATCTCATCGTCTGTAATTCCTACTGACTTTATTGCGTCTACTATGGCATTCATTTGGATCGTGTTTGCATCAAATGCTTCTTTTGCAGTCTCTTTTTGCACTTCCACTCCAAACTGTATGTTGACTAGGTCTGGATCAACTGAGGTAGTCGCGGTTCCGGTCACAGAGAGTGTTTTTTCTCTTGATGGAAATGGCGTTGTCTCAGTTGTTTGCGCTTGTGCGTCAAATCCTGCTGGAATGGCACCAAGCGAAAATGCTAATGCAAGAACAATTCCTGTCGCTGCTGCTAGAGTTATTGCTTTGTTCATGTATTCTGATAAACAGTGTTTGTTTATTACTTTTGATTAAAATAGAATTTAATCGAAAAGTTTATGATTAAATTTTTTGTCGCCTCATAAATTTCTCAGAAAAGACACTCAAGATGGTTTACTCGAAAGTCTTAATATGATGCAACATATCACGCTTGATTTATGGGAGATGCAGAAGATCCTATTGGAATCAATGACAAAATCGAGATTCTTTCAACAGATGATCAAAGGATCAAGGCTGTAGGTGAGCTTTTAAGCTCTGATTCTAGCAGGATGATTCTAAAGCTACTTTTCAATGATCAAATGACTGCAAACCAAATTGCACAAAAAACTGAGATCTCATTACCATTAATAATTTATCACTTGAAAAAAATGCAAGAAGCTGGCATTGTCAAAGTAGCCCAGACAACAAAAAATACCAAATCACATGACATGAAATACTACACTGTAGACAAGTTTGCGATTGTCATTTTACCTTCTGGACTCACAGAAAAGGCAAAATCAAGCAAGTCACTCTTTAATTCATTTAATCGTATTTACCGATTTGCTACAATAGGTGGTGCTGCAATAGCGGCGTGGTTTTCATCCCAATTCATGCAACAAAATCAACAAGTTACAATACAAGGTGATCAAATAAGGCAAGCCGACATTATGATGAAAGCAGAAGAGACAGCACAGGAATCACTGTCGGCACCAGCTCCCCCTGGAGCAGAGATGGCACCATATGCAATGCATGCTGATGTCCCCACAGGTGAACCAATGACGGACATTTACATTTCAATAATTATAACGCTTGGTGTTGTTGTAATTGGTCTCATAATTGAACGCATATTGCGATCCCGCCGAAAAGAGTAAAAATCTCACAAAATAATGGTCACCATGGTTTTATCTAATCGAGAAAAAGCACTAGTTGTAATTTCAAATGCAATTTCAGTCTATTCTGTTTATGCCAAAAACCCTGATGCACTACCCAAGAACATATCATTAATTGATTTTGTTTTAAAATCCACCCCAGAAGAACTAAGAAAAGAAATCTCAATGGAACTAATAGATGAGATTTTTGAGTTTGTCTCAAAAATACAAGCAGAGCTTTCATAAAGCCTTAAACTTAACAGTGATCAAAAGAACATGACTCCAATTGCTACTTTAGGCTCTCACTGTGCATTACAGATTCTAAAGGGTGCAAAAGATGAAGGCTTTAAAACACTACTAATTTGTGAAAAAAAACGTGAAAAATTGTATAGGAGATTCGAGTTTATAGATGAACTTGTTCTGGTTGACTCCTTTTTAGAATTACTCGATCAAAAATGCTCAAAAATTTTAGAAAAAGAAAAGGCCGTCCTTATTCCTCACGGTACCCTAATTGCACAAATGACCACGGAGCAAATTGAGTCAATCAAAACCCCAGTATTTGGCAACAAATGGATCCTCAAATGGGAATCAGACAGGAATCTCAAAGAAAAACTAATGCTTGAAGCAAAACTTGATGTACCTACATCAGTTTCTACTCCAAATCAAATCAAAAAATTAACTATTGCAAAAAGGCATGGCGCCGCAGGTGGAAAAGGATACTTTCTTACAACAAGTGAAGAAGATTACAAGAAAAAACGTGATAAATTGATTGCAGATGGCCTGATAAAAGGAGACTCTGATTTGTATTTGCAGGAATACGTGATGGGGGTGCTAGCGTACCTACAGTATTTCTATTCGCCACTAGAAGAAGAGCTTGAATTTTTTGGAGTAGATAAAAGACACGAGTCAGATATTGAAGGTTTAGGACGAATCCCGGCACCTCAACAAATGGATATGGATTATCTTTCATCGTTTAACGTAATTGGTAACAGTCCAATGGTATTACGTGAATCATTGTTAGACGATGTCTACAATATGGGTGAAAGATTTGTCGATGCCGCAAAAAGACTTGTCAAGCCAGGTATGAATGGTCCTTTCTGCATCGAAGGTGTGTACGATCAGAATGCCAAATTTTGGACCTTCGAATTTTCAGCAAGAATCGTAGCTGGGACAAACATCTACATGAATGGTTCTCCATATTCGACACTTTTGTATGATGAACCAATGAGCATGGGAAGAAGAATAGCTCGTGAAATCAAAATTGCCAATAAAACAAAAAAAATGGATAAAATTACTACTTAAATTGCGTTTTTACTCTAGATGACACCACAAGTGTAGCAGATACTATTCCCATTATTGCTATTGCACCAAGTGGGAATTCTGGGATTACGCTTGTGCCTATGATCTCGATTTCCTCAGAATCTGCTTCAAGAGGAAGTGTTATTGTTGGATTGTTTCCGTTGTATGTTATGGTGTAATCTGTTTCAAGACCGTCTACTAGAATAACAAATTCCGCATTACTTGCACTCAACAACTCGGATGGGAATGTAATCTCGAATATGGAATTTTGCACGTTTGTGACTCCAACAAGTAAGGATGTAGACTCTCTATCAGCTGTCATTGCGATAACTTCACCATCAAGATTATATGTTATATCGAATGTTTTGTCTTCTACTTTGAATTGATAGGTATTTGTGTCTGCAAACGATATCGGAATTATAGAGATTACAGCAATGGCTACAATCACAAATAGACTGCTCTTCAAGTTAGAAGAACGTCCATTGTATGTGCTTATAGGTTTTTCATTCGTTCTAAATCAGTAAACTCACGTGAAATAATCAGGGTGATTTCCCGGTCTTCAATTCTATCTCTGCTTTTTCATGCATGATTATACGAAGTAGCTTTTCTTCAGCATCTTCTACTTTCTGTATGTTTTGTTGCGGTATTTTTTCTATTCCTGCTTCAACATTCATGAAAGGAAGTCCTACCAATGAAACCACTGCAATAATCAACCCAATGCCAATTCCAACTGCAATCTTGGTTTTTGTGTTATATTGCATTTGATAGCAACTTACATGATCATAAATGATTAATTATTTGGTGATCACTTTAAACAGATAATTTTTTGACTTGAAAACAATACTGCGTCGCAGAATATGATATAAGGAAACAATTCTGTGAAATTAATGAAATCAGAGTTTTTTGATTTTAAATAAATAAAAACCGATACCAATGACGAACATGCCTGAAATTATGATTAGATAACCATAATCAACCCAATCTTCGTTTTGATACATAAAGGATGATTGCGGACCAATCTGTCCTCTACCTTGAAATTGGAATATGGTTCCTAATATGATAACAAGTATACCAATAATTATGATGGTTTTGAAGTATTGCACGATTTTACTTGTTTGAACTTATTAAACTAGGTTGCGACTTTCAGCAAAATTGTTTTATCTTTTCTAATGCTTTATCGATGCTGTCTAGATCCGATGTGGCAATAGTGTTGTCTGCAAGTATTTTTACATAAAATACATCACCTTGTCTTGCATTTTGTATATCTGTTTGATAGCATCTCAACGCTTTTTCGATAAACTCAATATTGTTTTGTAACTCGTTGAGTAGTTCTGGATTTTTCAAGCCTTCTTGAATATTGTTAATTATTTTATCTACTATTGACACTGTTTTCGCGGCTTCTTGTTGAACAATCTGGACAAACATTGGCGCATCTTTTAATTGTGGTGAGGAACCTATGGTCTTCAGACGTTTTTTATAATGATTCAGAGATCGTAGGATTATCTCGTATCCTCCTTCTTCTCTGATGTAGATCCTACCAAGCCATGTTTTTTGCGACACGTTATCCAGTATTTATTTGAGAATAAATTACTTGTCACCATGCACCTTTTCAAAGATACATCAAATCGAATTTAATCAAAAGTTATAATCATTGTCTAATTTTAAAAATCCGTGAAGATGTACAAAATACATAGTATTCTGATCTTTATTGTACTTGCATGTGGTGTTATCGTACAATTAAACCCTATATTTGCTCCTTCCAATTCCGAATTTGCAAAAAATACTCTGGTATTTTATGGGAAAGGTCAAGTAGAACAAGGTTCAGCCACAGGACAAATAGTTCGAATTCTGATAAATGGTGATAAGGCAACAATCGTCCATCATGGTATGAATGGAATTGAAATCGTACGTCTTGCGATACGGCCAAGCGACGTGTGCATTCAAACAGGCACCACGACATGTTTTGACGGCGTTGTGTCTGAAACCAAGAATGTTCAAGCGCACAAGGCAGGAGACAAAATTGGAATAACACTTGATCTAAAAAACAAAAACGGTGTACTATCCTTTGCTTCTGGAATCGTTTCAGGAAGTTCGGCTACAATTAATCTGTCTAAATCAATCATTCATTTGAATGCGCCAAACAGCGTAACGCTGATGCAAGAAGGAGGGTTTGCTGGTATTCAAAAAGAGTTCATACTTGACGCTCAGATGTGGGAGCTCGCAGAAGATGGTGCAATAACAAAACTTGATCCTGATTCCATCCACGAAATTACAAGACACATTAAAAAACTCATGTTCTCTGATGTTGATGATCTAAGTTATCCACCGATACCTGGATCTGCAGACTACTTTGCGTATTCTTTGATAATTTCACAAGGTGTTGTTCAGAAAACAATTACGTGGACAGACACGTCTGAAAATGTTCCAAATGAGTTCATAACACTAAAAGACATAATCACAAGTGCATCAAAGGGTAGTAGACCAGCAGATACAATTCAAGTTAAATTAGCCAAAGATTTCGTCACATCATCTCCAACATTTTTGTTTGATGGTATGCCGGAAACTCTTGAAGTACAAGATGCGGTTATCCTAGAATCATTTCCAGAACAATACATCATAACAATTGAATTTACATCAAGACACGGCGGATATGGTGATAGAACCGATCAAATTGTAACCGAAGCTCTAACGCCGCACAAAATTGTTGTCACAGTGGTTGAAAATGAGGTCGTCTCTGCAATCATTGATAACAAGTGGGACGAATTAAATCAAGAAATGATGGAAAGCTAAGCTAATTCCACTATCACGGCAGCTTTTTCTGTGTTATCAAGCTCTTCTTGAACCGAGTTTAAAATGTCTGATGCAGATGTTAGGCTAGAAAGATCTATCAGTTTTAGGTTGTTTAGTAGATAAACCTGTGGTGCAATCTCGCTAGGCCTAGATTCCAAGAACTCATCTAATTCTTCAAGAATCGAGATTTTTCCACCTTGAAATATTCTACCATTTCTTATTGATAGTTTTTGTCTACCAAATCTATCCTAGACGAGCACATGGTGGCGATTTTTCTTACTGAATAACTTTTTTTCTGAGACATGTCCAACAAATACAAAATAATGATCTGTTTCAAAGCTTAGCTCTACTAGGTCTTTGGTTATTCCCATCATCTCACTTGTCCGTATTAGGGCTTCATCTAATGTAAACACATTTTTTGCATTCTCTGAACTATCTAGTTCAACGTTTCCAGTGGCAGAAATCCTAAGCAGTGATTTCTCAGATATGTATTCGCTGTTTATGACAATTGATTC
>JBBIVI010000011.1:14398-14609 GCA_037439825.1 Candidatus Nitrosotenuis sp.
TGCATGTATTTTTTTATGTAGTTCGGAAATTTGTTGAGGAGTTGGGTTTGTAATGGTGTGTTCGATTTCTTCTTGAATCATGGACGATGCTACACCAATGGATGAGATCACTTCAGCATGCTCTGCTTTTTGGTATTGAATACCAAGCTGTTTTGCTACAAACGGGACTAGAACCGATGCTCCGCCTCCACCACCAATTATTTGTGTTTTC
>JBBIVI010000012.1:0-14472 GCA_037439825.1 Candidatus Nitrosotenuis sp.
GCAGATCCATCCCATAAGCAAAAACTCCTTTTTCTCATTTTTCATTTTAAGAATTCGTGCATAAAACTTGGTGCAATTTAATATGTCTGAAATTCTCAGAGTTGAATTTTTACTTAGATGTTATAATCGCTGCAAAACATTATGATGTCATGAATGATTTCTTAATTTTGTTAGGTATTTTTTGCGTTACATCACTCATACTTGGCACTGCTTACGCACAGACTGTCCCAGATTGGATAAAGAATACGGCGAAATGGTATGGGTAGGGAAAAATATCTCAGGCAGAGTTTCTGGATGCAATAAAGTATCTAATTGATAATAAAATTATAACATTAAAGAGCGAAAAGCCTAAAGCTACAGTGGCAAACGTGATAATTCCAAATGGTAACTCTAAAGTGGGGAATGTGGGATTTTACATACCGCTAAATCTAGAAGTAGCAAGAGGAACTACTGTGGTGTGGATAAATGATGATAACATCGAACATACAATTGTAAGTCAAGATGAAAAGGGAAACGTAATACCGCTCTTTAACAGCAAAGCCTTGGAAACAGGGGAAAGATTTGCACACAAATTCAGCGAAGCTGGTGTATACCATTATTTCTGCACAATACACCCGTGGAGGGTGGGTGTGGTGACGGTAAGCTAAGACGCAATAGCTTTTACGATGTCTGATTTTGTTATAATCCCGCACAAAAGTGATTTTTTTACCACAGGAAGACCGCTAATTCCATTTCGGATCATGAGGAGAACCGCAGTTGAGACATACGCATCTACATCCACAGTAACTGGATTTGGCGTCATAATATCTTCAGCTCTAAAGGACAAAATATAGGAAAGCTGGTTCATTCTAAATTCATCTGGTCGCGGGCTCAGTCTATACTCTTCAACCTCTTTTGGATCTGCAAACTCTCTAATCCACCTTGGCATTTTCGCTGGGAGAAAATCCCTGTTTGTTATGATGCCTACAGGTTTTCTGTTTCGCTCTACGACTATTCGTGAAATACCATGCCTTACAAGAAGACTTTCTACGAGTAACAGCGAATCTGCAGGCATTACAGTTATCACCTTTGATGTCATGATTGCAGATACTTTTAACGAATCTGCAGACTGTGTTAGAAAAACCGACGCCAGATCTGTCTTTGTAACTATTCCTGCTAACTTTCCTTTGTCTAGCACCAAAACAGAGCTGATCTTATGGGTGCGCATCAACTTTGCACAATCGTATATGGTATCGGTTCTTTTTACTGTAATTAGGTTCTTTGACATAAAGTCTTTTACCAAAATTTTCTCGATTGCCTTTCCCCCAAGTTTGTAAATTGCCCTCACAAAGTCTTTTTCGGTAATTATGCCTACGGGTTTTTGATTGTTATCAAGAACCGGCAGTCGACCCACTCTATGTTTTAAAAGAATCTCACGGGCCTCAAGAAATGTCATGTTTTGATTAACTGTGATCGAATTTTTGATTACCTGATCCAAACTTGGATTTCTTAATTTCATGTTCTTAGTTTCAAATTGGTCTTTTTAAGTACAACTACAAGAATCGGATCTTGAATATCATTATTGAAAATTGTACAGTTTATTTAATTCCAGTATATCAATTCAAACAATTATGAGCTTAGAGGTAATCCATGATCACTTTAGAGGTGTCATGAACGAAAAAATCGACTCGTTGATAGAAAAACCCTTCCTAATTGAACCAAATGAAACACTCTCCAAGGTAATTGGTAGTATCTCAAAATACAATACCTTTGATACATTTTGTAGAGAAAAAGGCGTAACTCTGAACGTAAACGTAAGAGATCTCCTTTTGAGCACGGATATTACCAACATGAAAGTTACCCCATTTTTTCATCCAATACCGAGCTTAAAGAAAGGAGACTCGGTAGAAAAAGCAGTAAATGTCCTCACACATTATAGAATTCGAGCAGCGCCGGTAGTACAGGATGACGAAATTATAGGCGTTGTTCCTGCAAAGCAGATCCTAAAACTAATTTCGACACTTGATAACAAGTGGATCAGAGCAAACCAAGTCTTTACCCCAAACCCAATCACCGTGGATAAAAAAACCCCTCTCAGTACTGCAAGAAAGATAATGACAAACAAAAGACTGGATCATCTTCCAGTAGTGGATGGTGACAAAGTGACCCAAGTTCTCACCTCATATCACGTACTTCAAACAATTTTGCCGAGAGAAAAGATCGGAAGAAGAGACTATGGTTCAAAAAAGATCCGCAAACTAGAGTCTCAAGTAGGAAATCTTGGAACAAACAGAATGGCAAGCTGTACACCACTGGATGATCTCACTGAAGCGATAGACACTATGCTTCATGCAGACACTACATTCTGTCTTGTTTCGTTGAGAAACGCCCTGCAAGGGATTATCACATATAGAGATATACTAAATTTGCTTAGCACCAAAGTGAAAAGCACTATACCAATGTACATAGTCGGAATGCCAAGAGAAGACAATATGAATATCATTTCAGAAAAATTCAAAAAAACATTGGACCGGCTGCAAAAGGTCTACCCAGAGGTACAAGAAGCCAAAGTCTATGTAAAAAAACACCATGGAACTGGAAGCAGGTATAACTATGAGGTGTCCGCTTCAATAATAACTCCGCATCAGAAGTATGTGTTCTCAAGGGAAGGATTTGATCTGAGCAAGGTCTTTGATGAGATATCTGGAAGATTACTGCGACTGCTTGCAAAACGTGCAAAAAAGCGTTACAAACTAAGCATCAGAAAAATGGGATACCGATGAAATCATTAACGCTTTCAACATACAATCTGGTAACATGAAAGCAAAAAATACTAAAACAGCTGAAAGAATTCTTCTTCTTGGATTTCCAGGAAATGGACTAATAGGAACATTCACCATTTCATATCTTATCTCACATCTAAAAATGAAAATGGTGGGGGACATAAATCATCCAGACATGCCACCTACACTCTTTGTAGATAATGGTGAAATTATCAGTCCAATACGAATCTACAAAAAAGAGGATCTTTACGCCATAATCTCGGACGTTCCAATATATCCTGAGATTGCTACCGATTTTGTCTCTGCTGTTGCAGAATTCTGTCTTAAGAACAAAATAGGTAAGGTAATTGTCCCTAGCGGTGTAGACACCCAAGGCATGGACATCAAGGATGGTAAAACATACGGCCTTGCAACCGACGAAGTATTTGAAAAAACAATGTATGAAAATGACATACCAAAATTTGTTTCAGGATCAATTATTGGCACAGATGCAACAGTTATACTCACATTTAGAAACTACAAAATTCCGCTTTTAATGCTGTATACTGCCTGTCATCCTTTCTTTCCGGATCCGCAAGCATCGATACACGCTATAACATCGCTTGCAAAAGTTCTGAAAATACAGGTAGACACAACTGAAATTCAAAAACGTGTAGACTATCTAAAAATTCAACACCGCAATCTGATGCAGGAGACGCTTGATATGTTAGCGCAGCAAGAAAAACAACTTGCTACTAAGGCGCCTCCAATTTATAGGTGATATGATGTCGCAAGACTGGCTTGATATCGAATTGTCATCACTGCCAATTATAAAACTCTGGGATGACTGGGAACAAAAAATTCTCAAACCATTATCATATCTAAAGGAACTAGAGTCAAAATGGATTCTTGAGTTTGATTTGCCTCTTGTTGAAAAAAAGAATATCAACGTTTACTTGGATGAAAGCGATATGATTTCAGTAGAGGCAAAACTCAAAGAAGCATATGTCGATTCAAAAGGTACACAAAATTTCGAATACGAATATTTCAAATCAAGCGTCAAACTCCCAAAAAACGTGGATGTCAAAAAAATATCTGCACGTTTCAAAAATGGTAGGCTAACTGTAACTTTGCCAAAATTGTACAAGGGCTCAAAAATAAAGATAGAGTAAATCAAGTCTTTAGTTACAAAAATGACGATATCGTCTAGTTCTGAAACTTAGATGACAAACTCGAAACGTTTTTCTTTGTATCCCTTGTCTAGGCCGCCAACAATTGGAATTTTGTTTTGACAAAACTTACATCTGTTCTGATCATCAAGATTCCATTCCAAAATATCATAACCGTATCTTCTTACAACAATTTTCTTGCATTCAGAACAATATGTGCTCTCATATGGATGGCCTGGTACATTTCCAATGTATACGTATTTGAGGCCTACCTCTTTTGCAATCTGATAGTGGTTTTCAAGTGTCTTGACTGGTGTTGGGGGAAATTCCATCATCTTGTAATCAGGATAAAATCTAAGAAAGTGAATAGGCATTTCAGGACCACACGTATCATATACGAATTTGGCAAGTTTTTTTGCATTCTCCAAATCATCGCCAACCTGAGGTACAACAAGATCGGTTATCTCGACATGTATGTCAGTTGAATCCACAAGCTGGGAAATGGTGTCAAAAATGGGTTGTGGATCTGGGATGCCGACATATCTTCTTACAAAATCCTTCTTACCATTCCCTTTGAAATCTACAGTTATGCAATCCAAAAACTCTTTCATCATTGATACTGATTCAGGAGTACAATAACCATTAGATACAAAGATGTTAAACAGTCCCTTCTTTTTTGCAAGAACACCGCAATCTCTTGCGAATTCTATGAATATGGTGGGCTCATTGTAAGTGTAAGCAATTCCATGACATCCGCGTTCAAGTGCGGACGTTACAAGCTCTTCTGGGTCGTAATCGGCACCTTCTACTTTTCTTCTCTGACTAAGATCATAGTTTTGGCAAAACTTGCACATCCAATTGCAGCCAGTAGTTCCAATTGAAAATATCTTTGTGCCGGGTCTATAGTGAGTCACTGGTTTTTTCTCAATTGGATCGATATGGGCAGCTGCTACCTTGCCATAGACATACAAAACAAGCTTGCCGTTCTTGTTTGCTCTAATTCCACAAAAACCAATCTGATCTTTGCCGATTTCACAATATCTGGCACATGCTAGGCAACGAACTTTGTCATTTGGCAATCTCTGGTATAATACAGCCTCTTTTTCCACTGCTAATTATCAGTATTAAATGATATTAATTGGTAAATCTATTCTCAAATCTGAAAATTATATCCGGTGCTAAATTATAAGAAAAATAGCTTAATTGTGATTGAGCGGTAAAATATTCATTGAACAGGTAAAGACTACTCCTACATTTAGAAGACAATTTGAGATCGTTGAAAGAAAAGGAATAGGACATCCAGATACGATCTGTGATCTCATGATGGATAGGGTATCTGTTGAGCTTTCAAAACTTTACCTCAAAGAAACAGGTACCATCCAGCATCACAACATGGACAAAACAATGCTAGTTGCGGGACAAACAGAGAACAAATTTGGAGGAGGTAAAGTCACACAACCAATGAAATTCATCGTAGGCGACAGGGCCACTTTTGAGGTGAATGGAAGGGTATTGCCAATTAATGATTTTGTAAAGGAAACCGCCAAATCTTGGCTTGAAGAAAATCTTAGATATGTCAGATCGGAAAACGTGGAATTCCAGATAGAACTGGGATCAACGTCAACCGAATTACAATCAATTTTCAAAAAACCTAAAGACATTGCGTCAAATGACACATCTGTACTTGTTGGTTATGCACCATTTACAGAAACCGAATCTATTGTTTTTGATGTTGAACAATACATAAACTCAAAGCAGTTCAAGTCAGAATTTCCCGCCGCAGGCGAAGACGTCAAAGTTATGGGATTTAGAAATGGCAATTGGATTGATCTAACAATATCTATTGCATTTGTAGACATGCACGTAAGCTCACAAAATGATTACTATAAGAAAAAACATGAAATGGTACACGCAATAACAGAATATGCAAAAACGAAAAGTAGCTTCAATGTTCACACGGCGATCAACTGTTTGGACGATGAAGCCAAGGGGATGGATGGTATGTATCTTACCGTTTTAGGCACATCTGCAGATAATGCTGACTCTGGTGAAGTAGGACGTGGAAACAAGGCCAATCATGTCATATCTCCATTTAGGCCTGCAGGGGCAGAGGCAATTGCAGGCAAAAACGCCGTTTCACATATAGGCAAAATCTACAACGCGTTGTCGTTCAAACTAGCAGATGAAATACATCAAAAAATATCAAATATGGACGAAGTTAGTGTTTTTATGTACAATATTATCGGACGTCCTGTAAATGATCCAAAAGCAGTGATCGTCCACCCAGTGACAAAAAATAACACCGAGCTTACAGATTCAGACACAAAACAAATTCAAAAAATAATCTCTGATAATCTTGAGCAAATCGACAAATTCTGCATGAGCCTAATTTCAGAAAAAATCCAAGTCGCCTAGCCCTTTATAACCCCAATTGGAACAAGACGCGCTACTTTTGCCGCAATTCCAAGCACATCGGAGATGTGTGCTATCGTATCAACGTCTTTGTATGCCTGTGGTGCTTCCTCGACTACATCATAACGCGTTTGTGATTTGAGGACTATTTGTTGCTGCTCAAGCTGTTCTACAACCTGCTTGTAGTTGTAATTCTTGTGAGCAGCGGTTCTTGACATCAATCTGCCAGCACCATGTACTGTTGAACCAAAAGTCATCTCAAGTGAGTTTGGTTTTCCCAAAAGAATCCAGCTTGCAGATCCCATGGAACCTGGAATAAAAGTAGGCTGACCAATACCTCTGTATTTTGGTGGTATTGCAGGATTGCCTGCTGGAAATGCCCTGGTGGCACCCTTTCTGTGCACCACCACCTCTTTTTTACCACCATTGACTTTGTGATTTTCTACTTTGGCGCTGTTGTGAGCAATATCGTAAACAAGCCTTACCCCCAAATCTTCTTCAGACTGGTTGAAAACGGCTCTAAAGGAGTCTCTGATCCAATATGTGATTGCTTGCCTGTTACTCCATGCATAGTTCATTGCGCATGCCATTGCTTTTTTGTATGCTATGCCTTCTTCTGAAAGATGTGGTACGCATGCAAGCTGTCTGTCTGGCAAGTCTATGTCATATTTTCGATATGACTGCTCGCAAACCACAAGATAATCTTTACAAATCTGGTGGCCAAGACCGCGTGAACCACAGTGAATCAACACAGTGACATCTCCTTCTTTGATCCCCATAACTTTAGCAGCCTCTTCATCAAAAATCTTGTCCACACGTTGAATCTCAAGAAAATGGTTTCCAGAACCAAGACTTCCAAGTTGTGGCTCACCACGTTTATGTGCCAGACTGGACACCATCTCTGGATCAGCACCTGCCATATGGCCATTTTCTTCGCAAAGCTCAAGATCCTCTTTTGTTGCATAGCCATTATTTGCAAGCCAATCAAGTCCGTTCACAAGTACTTCGTCAAGCTGACTAGGCGTGAGACTGATACAGCCTTCTTTCTTGCTCATGCCTGTAGGAATAGTTGCAAAAAGATCAGCTACAAGCTCTTTTAATCTTGGACGTACCATCTCTTCCTTAAGATTGGTCTTGAGCAGTCTGACACCACAATTGATATCATATCCAACGCTTCCAGGACTTATGATGCCTTCTCGAGCATCCATAATTGCAATACCACCAACTGGAAAACCATATCCCTGATGGCCGTCAGGTAACACAACTACATTCTTTTCAACCCCTCTTAACGTGGTTACATTAATTGCCTGTTCAATGGTCTTGTCCGCAAGCATTTTTGAGAGAAGATCCTCATTTGCAAATATTCTCACTGGAACTTTCATTCCTACCGATGGGTCTGCCTCTATCCTGTACTCGAAATTTCCAACTTTTGTAATTCTACTGGCACTCATATTCTGTGAACCATTTCGGCTAACGGCCTTCTAGACGTTATTTGAGGTTCCTCATCGGCGTATCCTACAATCAACATAGCAACAGGCCTCAACCAAGATTCGCATTTGAGAATTTCTAATACTCTGTCTTCATCAAAAGAGCCAACCCACACTGATGCTAAACCAAGTGCGTGTGTTGCAAGCTGTGCATAGGTACACGCAATTGTGGCATCTTGAATACAATACAACTCTTTTCCCCTTGTACCGTATTCCCTCTCAGAATTTTGAGGATCTGCACAAAAAACAAACACAACAGATGAATCGCCGATAAAATCCTGATCATGTGCAGCAACACTTAGTTTATGCTTGATTTGTTTGTCTTCAGATATAAAAATTTGATATGATTGTAGATTTCCAGCAGAGGCCGCCTTTGTTGCAGCATTCAGTATTTTGTTAATTATGTTTTCAGGAACCTTTTTGTCTTTGAATGCACGAATCGAATGTCTTGAAGATATCAACTCAAAAAATGACATACTTTCTATGTCTTTGAGGTACAATTTAACTGAGTCATGATTATCAGATCTGAAATTGTATGTATCAAGTCACTCTATGATCAAAACAGGCTTGTTTGATATTTCTACAATCTTTCTTGAAACACTACCTAATTTCAGCAGACCTCTTACTCCTGGAATCTTGCGCCTTTTTGTCATGACGATTAGATCCACATGATGAGTTTTTGCATAATTGATGATTTCGTCTTCCGGACTTCCTTTAACAACGATGTGGTTTGCATTGATGCTTTTTGATTTGCAAAAATCAACGCGTTTCTTCAATTCGTCTTTAATATCGTCTACCAGTGCGTTTGTGGTCTGATCCAATTCTTTTTGTATTCTGTTCCTTTCTTTTTTTGAAAATAAGACAGGAAAGGGTCTCGGAAGGGGTTCAACTGCATGTAAAATGTTGATTGTTGCACCTGTATGTTTTGCGATACTAATCGCATAGCTCAGTGCTTTGTCACCAAAAATGGTTCCTGCATGAGGAACAAGAATGTTTTTTATGCGAACTGGAAATACCTTCAACTTGAATTGAATGACACTTCTAAGTATATTAGAAGATACCATAATTCGCAAGGCTGAAAATTTGATTGCTACTTCTAAACCATGAAAAGCAAGATCTCCTTATGCATGTACTTGATGTACTAGTGCCTACTAGAATATCGCGCATTCCAGATAAAACTGTAAAATTGTTATCATGTGCAGATTATAATGAGCAAGGCTATATCATCTCGGACATCGAAGTACGTTTATACCAAAAAAAGATTAAGAACGGGATTTACTCAATAATCACATTTTTTGTTGAAACGGACAAAGGAACAATTGAACGCATCATAAACGAAGGATATCTGGGACCAAACTCGTTAGAAGAAGAGATAGCATATGTAACATCCCATCTGGTTTTATCAGGCATAATTTTGAATTCAATTAAAAGACTCGATGAGCGAATTAAATTCCCACACATCAGTGTTGTCGATTCAAAAATTCAAAATATGATCACAGTGATCAAGGCAAATGGTTTTCTAAAAAACCCAGAAGTAGAAAATGCAATTAAAAATACACCACGCCACCTTTTTGTTCCAGACGAATTCGTCGAACAAGCATATGAGGACAGACCACTACCAACAAAATCACTACAAGTCATATCACAACCATCAGTGGTAGCAAAAATGACTGAGCTACTAGATATAAAAAATGATAACAAAATACTTGAGATAGGGTGTGGATCAGGTTGGCAGTCTGCCATTTTATCAAAATTAGTTCCAAGTGGGAAAGCATTTCCATTGAGATTATTCCAGAAATTGCAGAGTTTGCAAAGCGAAATCACGAAAAAGCAGGAATAAAAAACGTAGAAATAATACACAAAGACGGCACGTTGGGTCTTTACGAACAGTCTCCCTTTGATAGAATTATTGTGACTGCAGCATGCAAAAAAATTCCCCCGCCATTAATCGAACAGCTCAAAACAGGTGGCCTTCTGCTTGCACCAATTGGAAGCGAGTATCAACAAGATATAGTTTTAATAACAAAGACATCAGAATCAATAAAAGAAATAAAAAGAGAGCCTGGTTTTATCTTCACTCCTCTAATTGGTAAATATGAAATGGAAACAATTAGTTTTCATACACGGTAAACGGGATCTCATATTTAATAAAGAAAAAGAATAAGATCTGTTAGAAAAAATGAACTCACTTGGCACAAACACACTACAAGTTCTGCAAAGAAGATACCTTTTGCGCGACGAGAAAGGCAGAATAATTGAATCGCCAAAACAGCTTTTCAGACGTGTCGCAAAGGCAATAGCACTTGCAGAACTAAACTATAATCCGGATATGGACATTAAAAAAGTCGAGGACGAGTTTTTTGACGCAATGTCGAACTTGGAATTTCTTCCAAATACTCCTACATTAATGAATGCAGGAACCAGCTCAGGACAACTTGCTGCATGTTTTGTAGTCCCAGTAGAAGATTCACTAACTGGAATCTTTGAGGCCGCAAAATCAACTGCACTGATTCATCAGACTGGTGGCGGAACTGGATTTTCATTTAGCAAGCTAAGGCCACAGGGTGACTATGTAAGATCAGTTGATGGTACAGCATCAGGGCCAATTACCTTCATGACTATATTTGATAGGACTACGGAGGTCATAAAACAAGGTGGGAAAAGACGCGGAGCAAACATGGGCATCCTAAATGTTGAACACCCAGACATCCTAGATTTTATACAATGCAAAAACAAAGAAGGATTTCTTTCAAATTTTAATATCTCTGTAGCAGTGACTGACAAATTCATGAAGGCTGTGAAAAAAAACCAAAACTACCGCCTAGTGAACCCAAGAACCAACAAAGTGACGCAAGTTATCAGTGCAAGAAAAGTTTTCGATTTGATTGTATACAATGCTTGGAAAACAGGCGACCCGGGGCTAATCTTCATAGACGAAATAAACAGACACAACCCAACACCAAAACTGGGCCCAATAGAAGCTACAAACCCATGCGGTGAAATGCCTTTACTTTATTGGGAGGCGTGTAATTTAGGCTCAATTAACTTAGCAAAAATAATTGAAAATAAAAAAATTAATTGGATAAAGTTAAAAAAACTAGTCAAACTCGGCGTCAGATTTCTGGATGACGTAATAGACATAAACAAGTATCCAATTCCAGAAATTGAAAAAATTACAAAATCGAACAGAAAGATTGGCCTTGGAGTGATGGGATTTGCGGAGGCATTAATTCAGCTAGAAATCCCATACAACTCTAAAAAAGCGCTATCCACAGCTGAACAAATCATGAAATTTATCAAAAAAGAAGGACATACAACATCACAAGAACTTGGTCTAAAAAGAGGAAATTTTGCAAATTTTGAGCAAAGTATCTGGAAGACAAAAATGAACTACAAAACGATGAGAAATGCTACTGTGACTACAATTGCGCCCACAGGAACCATCTCGATCATCGCAAATTGCTCATCTGGGATAGAACCACTCTTTGCAGTCTCATATGTAAGAAACGTAATGGAAAACACAGAACTATTCGAATCAAATCAATATTTTGAAGAGATCGCAAAAAAAGAAGGATTCTATTCTAAAAAATTAATGGAGGAGATCTCAAAAAACGGCACAATTCAACACATACGATCAATCCCAAAAAAGATCAAGCAGATATTTGTGACCGCTCACGACATATCGCCATCTTGGCACATAAGAATGCAGGCCGCATTTCAAAAATATACAGATAACGCAGTAAGCAAAACGATCAACCTTGCTCATAACGCAAAACAAAAAGACGTTAGAGATGCCTTTTGGCTTGCTTACAAATTAAAATGCAAAGGAATAACCGTCTATCGATATGGCAGCAAATCAAACCAAGTTCTATCTTTTAGGCACAAAACAAAGCTAGGTACAAACACTGTGGCCGATTCTGAATTTGCCGGAGGTTGTATCGGCATAGTTTGTCCACATTAAATGACATGCAAATTAGAATCTGACCTTCAACCACCATCTGATGTACAGCTAACTGCATCCAGATTATCAATTTTGATATTTACTATCTAATGTAAAATAGTTACAAACTACAGTTACGTTATGGGTCTTGAAATAAACACTCTGTCTGTAGCAAATTACATGACTCCATACCCAATCAAAGTCTCAAAATCATCATACATTGGAGATGTTGTTGACCTGATGGTCGGTCATGGGATTGGAAATGTGGTGGTTGTTGAAACAAAAAAGCCTATTGGAATTATGACTGAAAGAGAGCTACTGCAATGCGCGATATCACATCCTTCAGATTTTTATGAAAAACGAGTCAATCAGATCGGATATCAGAAATTTCTCATAATCGAGCCTACTGTTTCGGTACTTAAGGCTGCAAAAACAATGATTAGAAAAAAATCACGACTTTTAATATTTGATAACAACAAACTGGTCGGAATAATTACTGCCTCTGATATGCTACGAGCATTCAGGAAAACAGACGAGTCTCCATCATTAGACAAAGTTCTAAGCACAAACCTCTATGCCTGCTCTCCTGAAGATTCTATCTTCAAAGTAGTAAAGACGATGTACCAAAAAAAGATTGGAAGTGTCCTGGTGGGAAAGACAGGAATATTCACGGAAAGAGACCTACTTGTACACATTTTGGCAAACAATATTGATCTGAATCGGCCCGTTGGAGGCTATGCCACGTATCCACTTATCACGGCAAAATATGGGATCTCAGCAAAAGAAGCGGCAAGCATAATGGCGCAAAACAACATCAAAAGGCTCGCACTCACAAAAAATGGTACATTAGCGGCAATCGTGACTGCAAGAGACATAATCGATGCGTATCAGAGCACATACCCAACATCTGATCCATATTTAGAAAAATAAAAAAATTCGAGAACTATTTTTTGAGTTCTAACTGAATCTGATTTCTAAGTAATTCGGCATGCCTTTCTTCATCAGCTATGATCGTCTTCCAAATTCTTTCTGAACCCTCGCTGTCACATTTGATTGCATCATCAAGATATCATTTTGCGTGTGACAGAAATTCCAGCTTTTTGACAAGTTGCTTTGTCAAATTGTAACAATTGTCGTCAAGACAAAATTTTGTCATGTACAAAATTTAGTTTTAAAATATTTTAATTTGGTTAAGATTTTCAGATCTGATAACAAACAGCCAAATTTTATTTTTTGAAGAGTTCGTCAACCCTTTCTCTATATTGACTCACTAAACTTCCAAAATCCATCAAATCTTGTTCTGTTGGAGATAACATTCTAATCGCATATTGGCTCAGAAAAACTGAAAATGCATTTCCTACAATTAAATTGAAGCATCCATCTGAAGGATTTATCTCAGGAAAGGCAGTTTTTATGAAAGGCTGATAAGCTTTTATTTGATTGAGCAACAACTCTATGTGGTTCTTTACAAAATCCATTATTTCCTTTTGCATAACTCACAAACTACATTTTATTTATAAAACATGACGGTAAATTATCAAACTTGAGTCTGATTCTCAATCACCAAAAACAAGATTTTTCAGTAGCAGCAAATCATCCAACCTATTGTATACGGTAATTGGTGGGCCGGCATCATTAGATCTTGCCAAAAAGATTGCAAAAAAACTTGATGCCAAATACATCGAATCGGAAACAAGAGTTTTCCCAGACGGTGAAAGTAAGATAATGCTAGCTGATACTCCAAAAAATGATAAAATCATTGTAGTGCAAGCTACCCCTCCACCAGTAAACACAAACATGTTACATGCTTTTTCCTTAATATCGAAAGCAAGACAATACTCAACAGATATCGTGGCAGTCATCCCATATCTTGGCTACATGAGACAGGACATGGAATTTCTCAAAGGTGAAATAGTCACAAGCAGAATTATTGCAACACTTCTTGGTTCTATTGGCGCATCAAAAATAATCACCGTTGACATCCACAGTAGGCTGGCCATGAATTATTTCACTATTCCAATAAAAAACCTCACCGCACTTGACAAACTTGGGAAATATCTAAAAAAAATTGATCTGAAAAAACCATTTATTGTTGCACCGGATCTTTTTTGGTCAAATCACGCAAATAGACTCGGAGGCATGTTGGGTACTCAATCTATAGCCCTGAACAAGCAAAGAGATAGAAAAACAGGCAGGTTGCGCATAAAGCCGCAAAAAATGGATCTTTTGGGAAGAGATGTTGTGTTGTTTGATGATATGATAAGTACGGGTGGTAGCATAGTCGAAGCTGCAAAATACCTGCAAAAACGAAACTGTGGTGCCATTTATGCCGTATGTACACATGCTCTGTTGGTTGGAGATGCAGAAAATAAAATCAAAAAAATTGGAGTAAAAAAAATAATTTCTACGAATACGATTTCAAACAAAACCTCACTGGTAGACATTTCTGATGTCATAGTGGACGCAATTTAGTCATTTATCTCTCAAGTACAAAACTTCGCTTCAACTCGGGAATCTCTTTTACCATATGGATTACCATGTCTGTTCTCTTCCCTATTCCAACAGGGACGACTTCCTCAAGTAATCTGTGAGCTCTGCTAAGCTTGCGAGATTTTTCTGCGTATACGGTAAAAATCACGTCGTCTTTTACCACATTGTCTCCTATCTTTTTGTAAAACACTATTCCTGCACCTTTATCCTTTGGTGCTCCTGCCATTCGAGCT
>JBBIVI010000013.1:0-13618 GCA_037439825.1 Candidatus Nitrosotenuis sp.
CGCTGAGATGGTCTCACCTATTGGACCCTCCCAATTTGCCTCATCATCAGGTAATCCGATTCCGAGAATTGTGATCTCTACGTCCAGAGGACTGTCGGATCCTAATGCATCAGTTGTGAATTCCTCCATGCCCGTGTGACTGTGTTGTCCTAGTTCTGACAGAACTTCGGTTCCATCTTGTGTTGCAGAGATGTCAAAGTTGACATGCTCAATTGGATTGCCATCTGCATCTGTGAACTCTACAGACAAGGCCAGTTCCTCACCTTCTGCAGGTGGGTTTGCACTTATGTGTGCAATCACGGAACCGTCTTCAGACATTGCAACTGCGACCTCGTCGTGTGCCATGCCTTCTTCTTCCATACCGTCTTCCTCACCCATGTGTTCTTCAGCTCCTGCTTCCTGAACAATTACTGTTCCTGTCATCCAAGGGTGAACCACACAAAAGTATGGAAATTCTCCTGCTTCCTCAAACTTGTGCGAGAAAGTTTTTCCTGCCATGAAGAGACTGCTGTCAAAGTTTCCATCTGGGCCGCCATCTAATGTTCCGCTTGTTACTGTGTGACCTGCGGTATCATCATTTGTCCAAGTAACTTCGCCGCCAACATCTATTGTTACCTCGTGTGGAACAAAACATTCGTTGGTAGCTTCACAACCTGGTGATGATGAACCCGGAGCAATACTCACATCAGCTTTTGCGTGATCCGCAAAGGCAGATGGAGCAAATGCCATCAAAGCAAAAACTGCAAAGATGGAGCCTATGGCTATTGTCTTCATTGGCTGTGCTCAAAACACAGACACATAAAAATCCTTATTCATATTTCCGAACTAGGCGGTTGCGTAATTTGATTATGATCGCTGCCGGAGCGACAAAATACATGCCGATATTTAACAAAATGACGCCGATACCGTACCCTAGCATCTCTTTTTCAGAGTCAACGTCAACGTAATTGAGAATAGATAGGCTTGAAAGCATCGGGGTTATAGCAACTCTGACAATTTCCTTAAAGACTGGATTTTGTCTTTCCAAATCTGCCACAGTTGGCGAAAATGAATAGTAAATGTTGTTGAATGCGCCCATGAATGCGGTTCCAGACTTTGTACCCAAAACCATTTTGTCTCGTACCTCTCTTAACATCTGGACCTGTGGTGCAAGCTCGCTTCCATATGCGGCGGTTGCAATAAGACATCCTCCGTTTTGGCCTGGCGTGCCATTTTGATCGCCGTTTTGTGCAGCGGCCTCAATTAGAGTAGTAAAAGTAACTGTCTCCACAGGAATTGGTTGAAACAAAATTCCTTCCACGTCAACGGTAATTTTGTGTTCTCCAGCTTCTTTGAATTCTACTGGAATGGTTACAGAACCAACAGATGTGTGTGTTAGTGGTATTGGACCAAAGACTGTGTTTCCATCTTTTGTAACTAGTACTTTGTAGTCAATGTGTTCTTGAATCCCGTTTGTTTTAGGATTTATAAAATCAATTTTTAGCTTCGTCAAGTCACCTGTGATCGGTTTTGCAGGATCAGTGGATATTTTGACAAGCAATGTGCCCTTGTCAGTTGGTTGTTCTAATTCCTGCGCAAAAGCCGGATACAAGACAAGCGGTAATAAAAATAGCAAAAACAAATATCGCATAATCTGATCAACTCTAAAATGTATTAATAACTTTCTGAGAATTCCACTACCGTTGATCCTAAACCTATAATTGCTGATTCGTTTCACATAAAATTGAAATTGAATACGTACGTGGCGGCCCTTGCCATACTTTGCAGCTTTGTAATTTTAGCATCAACTACGAATTTTGCAAATGCACAGACTACAAACTCTACTCAAATCCGGGATGTGGTTTACACAGCCAAGTTCGTCTGCGGCTCCATACCTGACAACAGCGGACCACTAAGGCCTGGCCACTATGACACTTCAATTAACATACTTAACAAGAAAAGCTATGCTGTCGGGGTTTTGTGGAACGCGGTGATAAACGACGGTCCTTCCTCGATTGGAGTCTTTAAGAATCTAGATTCTGAGAAATCGACTTCGCTTAGCTGCAAAGACATCAAGGAGGTCTTTGGCATTGAAACAAGGGAGCTGGTTGAAGGTTTTGCACTCATCAAAGTACCACTTGCATCGCTTCGTGGGTTTAGCAGTCAGCAGATAATTCCGGATCCTCAAGACGCCCTAGATATGCTGGACGTGCAGGTGTTTTACACCGCAAACGCCTTGGAGACGCTGCCGCACGAAGTGGTTCAGGAAAAGATTGCATTTTACATTATACAAGACGGAACCGGAAAAATCCCAAAAGACTCGTATAGAAAACTGCTTGATGTGACAATACCATCAACTCTTAATGAAATATCTGATACTGAGCAAAAAGTAAAATCGATTGTAGCCAAAAAATTCGGCGTTGACAAAAAAGAGCTTGAGAAAATTCGCATCAGAATAAAGAGCGTCTCTGTTGGAGTCGGTGCACTAATCGATGATCACGCAGTATCTTTGCATGTTGTCAGGCCACAACTCAATTAAGCTCAACGCAAAAAATCTGCTTAAAAGTTAAATATGTTACAAATGGCCAAACATCGTGATCAAAAAAATTTTCGTTACGGTTTTTGCCTTCTTGCTTTTAGCTCAAACATTTACCATCTTACCTTCTGCATTTGGTGACGGACTCACACAAGAAAATCTTCCACCTGCTACATTTGGCAACAGACAAGCTGCATTATTCATAAAAATCAGCCCACCAATTCTCACAAAAGATACAGTGGGAGACACATATCTCCAGCTCAGACTGTATGACGCCAACACCGGCCAGACCGTACCACATGTTTCTTACTTTATTTCAGCATGGCATGATGATAAACTACGACTAAGAAATCTCTTTCATGCACATTCTGGTGAGCTCACGCTAAAAATCGTTCCAAAGGATATTGATGTAAATGATGTCGTAATTTATGGAGACGAAGTGCCACAACTACCAGGTGCTTGGACGGGTTTTAACGACAAAGTGGATGTACACGCACCGTTGCTAATAGATTCAGGGCTATACCACTTTGAGATCAAAATATTTGGAATAGATTATGACCAAAATATCTTTGCAGAGCAGGACGTCAAGACATTCAACTCGTGGCTCAGCGTTGGAGATATCTCTGATCACACGATAACATATGGTGGCAAATCATACCCTGTCTCTGTCGTTTCGTATTATGATCAGATCACCAACTTCAAATTCGACGAGGCAAAAAAATCGATTTCATTTTCCATGCCATTTAACTGGGACACAACAAGATTCAAGGATCAAACAATCTTTGTACACCAAGAGGTAAGAGTACCAAAGACCTTCAAGGAGTTCACAGATACGACTGCCTATGATGGCAAGGTAAACGGCGTCCCAACAATCGGAAGAATGCTCATCTTGGATCCGTATTCTGTGGAAGGTATGTCGATTTTGCACTTTTTGATAAACAAGGACGATATACTTAACATGGCAAAAACAATCTCGCCTACTACCAAGACAATGGACTTTGTAGTGTCCCCGGCATCTGCAATTACAAAAAACTCTTTTACAGTAAAGCTTGACTCTGGTGCGACAGCGCAGGTTTCCTATGATTCCAGCCTTGGTGCAGGAAATACCATCCCACTTGAGATCACGTTTTTTGACAAGAATGGACAGTTGTTAAAGTTCGTCCGACACGGATTCAGAGTTGAAGACAGCGCAGGCAAAGTCCTAGTAGAAAACACAGGCGATGACCAGCAAAAACCAGGAGTAATGACTCCTGAAGGAATCGACGTACAACAAGTCAAATTCCCAGCAGAAGGAAACTACAAGATGACTCTGGTGATTTTCAGCCACGACCTAGATGAGCTCACAACATATCAGGGCATAGGTAGTGCTACCTTTAAGATAGGTAAGGGTGGAGCAGCACAACCAACACAACCGACATATGAGATTCCATCATGGATCAAAAGCAATGCAGGGTGGTGGGCCGAGGGAACCATAACTGACAACGATTTTGTACAGGGAATTCAGTATCTCATCCAAAAAGGAATCATCAAGGTGCCTCCTACTCAGTCAGAGGGTTCTACCACACAATCAATCCCGTCGTGGATCAAAAGAAATGCAGGCTGGTGGGCAGACGGCACAATTGGCGACTCTGACTTTGTACAGGGAATTCAGTACCTGATAAAACAGGGAATAATCAAGATCTAAGCAAGACAAAAATACGCAATTTAGCAAATTTTTTTCGTAGAACCAGTTTTACATTATTATACAATCCTTAACTTTAATCACTCATGCTCCCAATAAGGGATGAAAATCCAAAACCACCGGGATTCAAACCCAAAGTAACTATTGCTCTTATTGTAGTAAACGTGATCGTATTCTTTTTTGAGGTGGCAGTAACTGGACAATTCTTTGAGTTCAGCAACGAACGTGCGGCAGCGTTGTTCTATGACTGGGGCGCGGTACCTGCATGCATTATGGGCGAGAGCACGTTAAACATCCAAGAGTTCCGAGTTTCGTGTCCAGATATGCCGGCCATAGGATTGTTAAGTTCGATCTTTTTGCACGGCGGAGCGATGCACCTTGGAGGAAACATGTTGTTTTTGTGGATCTTTGGTGACAACATAGAGCTCAAGTTCGGTAGACTCAAGTTTCTTGCAATTTACATAATTTGGGGAATACTTGCAGGCCTTGCACACGTAGCAGGTGACATGAGCAGCCCAATTCCTGCAGTTGGTGCATCAGGCGCTATTTCGGGAGTACTTGGCGCATATCTTGTTATGTTTTCACGTGCAAGAATCACCACATTCATCATGATGGGTTTTTTCTGGAGGATGGCACACATTCCAGCAAAGTGGTTTTTGCCTTTCTGGCTCATCTTCCAGAACATAATCCCACTTTTGATTGGCGGATTCGGGTTTGGTGCAGGAGGAGTGGCATACCTGGCACATATTGGCGGATTTGTGGTGGGCCTTGCAACAGGATACCTGTACAAAAAATCACACCAGTCTGAATTCATGTATGGTTCCAGGTATGGTTCCAGATACGGATGGCGCGGAGACTAAGGCATAAATCAAGCAATACAAAGCTATCTTCATGCCAATAATCACAGTCTCGATGTATCCTGGCAGAACTCAGCAGCAAAAAGAGGAATTTGCAAAGGCGATCACAAAATCAGCTGTTGAAATCCTCAAGACAAAGGAAAGCCACGTAATAGTTGTCTTTGAAGATAATCCAAAAGAAAACTGGTATCTAGCAGGAAATCCTCTCTGAGCTTCACTTTTTATTTTCAGCCTATCTAATCAATCCATGACAAAGATAGCAGTAGTACAATTTACTGCATCAACAAACAAAAATGAAAACCTAAAAAAAATTCTTCAATACATAAGACAAGCTGCAAACAAAGGCGCACATCTTTGTGCGTTTCCGGAATTTATGATGTTTTACACAAACTCAAAACAATCACCAAAGGAGCTTGCAGCTCTTGCAGAGACGACAAACGATAATTTTGTAAAGACAATAGCAGCAGCAGCAAAGGAGCACTCGATATACGTTGTCGGAACATTGTACGAGAAAAGCAAGAAGAAAAATAGAGTCTATGATACCGCATTTATCATAAATAAATCAGGCAAACTCGTATCTACATATAGAAAGATACACCTTTATGATGCACTAGGTTTCAAAGAATCTGCAAAGCTTCTTGCAGGCTCCAGGATCTCGCCGCCCATCAGAACTGGTGCAGGCAAAATAGGCATGCTCATATGCTATGATCTGCGCTTTCCAGAAATGTCACGCACGCTGGCAAGCTCCGGCTCTGAGATTCTAGTTGCACCCTCTGCATGGGTAAAAGGTAAAAACAAGGTAGAGCACTGGATTACAATAAACAAGACTCGCGCAATAGAAAATGGCTGCTACGTCATAGCACCAGACCAGGTGGGAAATATCTACTGCGGAAGGAGTTTGGTGGTTGACCCATACGGAAAGATCCTGCTTGATATGAAAAAAAAGCAAGGTATCGGACTCGTCGATATCGACGCAAACAAAATTAGAAAGACAAGGGTCGTTTTACCACTTTTACAGAGCAGAAGGACGGACGTCTACTCGGATCTTAAGCTTTAGGTTTTCTGCTAGGGCAATTGATGTTTGCACACTGTTTTTTCCATTTTTGTCTTCTTGAATAACGAAACAACAACTGGGGCCAGCAACAATACTCACATGGGATCTTAGTTACGCACAACATGGCCTTTTGGAGCAGGGGGGAGGAGGCCCTGCAGCCATTATAGTAATTTGAGCAGCCCATGAAGCGTTTCTTTGTCCTCTTTGAGCGTATTACCATCAGCTTGCCTACCTTACAGCTTGGGCATATGACTAGGCCATTTTTTGGCTCATTTGAGCCAAGTACTACGTACTTTTTTTTGCTGGCAGACCATGAAAGATAGCTGTTTTTATCAAAATACTGTCGAATTTCGGATCTGAGTGAGTTGATCCTCGTCTTTGTGATTCTGACTTTGTCCCTTGCAGACTTTGTCAACAAAACCGTTCCAGCTGATCTCTTCAATTCAATGAATTATTGGTTGAAGAATTTTTATATGGATTGGGTCAGGTAGTGTTGTGGAAAAGGTCTGCGTTCTTGGTGCAGGGAGCACCAAATATGGAAAATTAGAAGACAGCATTACTGATATCACTATTGAAGCTTCTGTTGGCGCAATAGAAAGCGCAGGAATTGATCCAAAAGAGATCCAGGCAGGATACATTTCAAACGTCTTTGGCATAGCTGACAAACAGGTCCACCTAGGACCAGTAGTCATGAGCAACCTAGGCATACCGGAGAAGCCCTCACTGTCTATTGAATCTGCGTGCGGAAGCGGCTCAGTCTCATTTAGGGAGGCGTTTGCAAACGTCGCAGCAGGATTTTACGACGCAGTCCTTGTTACTGGAGTGGAAAAAGTAACACATACAGGAACTGAGTGGACCACGACATACTTTTCATATTGTTCTGATTTCTTTTACGAGGGTGGTGCAGGTGCCTCATTCCCGGGACTCTTTGCGTCAATGGCAAGGGCTTACCTGACCGAATTTAAAGCAACCGAAGAAGATCTAGCTATGGTTGCAGTAAAAAACCACGACAACGGACTACTCAACCCAAAAGCTCACTTGAGAAAAAAAATCACAGTTGACGATGTAATGAAGTCTGCAGTTGTTGCAAGCCCGCTTAAGCTTTACGATTGCTGTCCATTCTCCGATGGAGCAAGCGCAGTCATCCTTTGCAACGAAAAGTTTGCAAAAGCTCACTCAAGGAACTACGTCGAAGTGATTGGATCGGGTAGGGGTGGATCACCTGCAACCCTGCAGGGCCGTGACCACATGACTACCATACCAAGCACAAAGCTTGCTGCGCAGGCAGCTTATAAAATGGCCGGAATAACTCCAAAGGACGTAGATTTTGCTGAAGTGCACGACTGCTTTACAATTGCAGAAATAGTAGATACCGAGGATCTCGGCTTCTTTGAAAAAGGCCACGGAGTCCAGGCAGTACGCGAGGGAAGAACAGCTCGAAATGGCGACATCCCAATAAATCCATCCGGAGGCCTCAAGGCGAAGGGCCACCCGATCGGCGCAACAGGCGTAGGCCAAGTAGTCGAAGTCTTTGAACAGCTGACAGGAAAGGCAGGAGAAAGGACAGTCAAAGACGCACACATCGGACTAACTCATAACTTTGGCGCAACTGGAGCAAGCTGCGCAGTCCACATCTTCAAAAGCGTGTAAAGACCTTGTCAATTAAGCAAGAATTCATAGACGCACTCAAGTCTGGCAAGGTACTGACCAAAAAATGTACCAAGTGCGGCCACCTGCATCTTGCAACCGTATATTTTTGCCAGAACTGCGGCAACAAGGGATTTGAGAACAAATTCCTCGATGGAACAGGCACGGTAGCAACGTATACTATAATCACGGTTCCACCAGCTGGCTTTGAAAATTATACGCCTTACGCTTGGGTCGTAATGAAGATAGATGGTTATGATCTAAGAATATCCGGCTTTTTGGGTGGGATCAAGTCCCCAGACCAGCTGCCAGTTGGCGCCAGAATCAAGATAATCGGGTATGACGACCGCGGAATACTTTTGGAAAAACAGTAAATCAAATTTACCGAATTAATTAACAAAATTCAAAAAAGATTTTTAATAATTTCAAAAAACTCAGTCCATCATTGTCTGTTGATGTTGTTTGCGGAAAGTGCGGAGCAAAGATCTCTAACATGAAAATGCTCAAGTCGATCAAAGACGTGATGAAACACTACAACAACAAGTGCCCATCATGCGGCCAGACACTTTCAACATCAGAGTTTTCCATAGAAGTAAACAAGAACTGATCAAAAAAGTTTGTTCTAGATCACGTCACAAATCTTATTTACCACTGATCTTTAGGCATACTAATGAGCATCGAGGTTGCCACTGGGACAATAGATCCAAAGAAGAGTGGCGGCATTTTACAGTCTACATCAAAACGCGTAAGAATGATCTTTTCTGTAATGGCAAGCCCAAACAGGATCGATATTTTACGAATTTTAAACTCAAAGGGCCCTCTTACATATTCTGAGCTCAAGTCCCTTGCCGGCTTCAAGTCAAAAAAAGAAAGTGGTAAATTCGCATACCACCTAAGAAAGCTCCTCAGACAATCACTGGTAGCATTAAACAAGTCGGAGCGCAGGTACACGATCACAAATCTCGGCAAGTTAGTGCTGAGCCTTGCAAGGCAGATAGAAGAACGCTCCATCATAGAAAGTGGCAAGATGTACGTGAGGACCTCTCACGAATCCATTGAAGAATTCAATTCACATAAGATAATCCAGTCTCTGGTCAGAGAAGGTAGCTTGCCTCTTGAGCTAGCACAAAAAATCACCGAAGAGGTGGAAAACCGCATCTACAAGTACCAGACGACATACCTTACAGGCTCACTTATTAGAGAAATGGTAAACTCGGTGCTCCTTGAGCACGGCCACGAAGAATACCGAAACAAGCTTGCCAGACTAGGATTGCCCGTATTTGACGTCCAGGAGATGCTCACAAATGTAGACAACATAGACAACGGCTCACAAGGGCTGTTTTTTAAGGCAGGCCAGGCAGTCTTTGCAGAAAACCTGCTTCTTAACACGCTTCCAAAGGACGTAGCAGACTCGCACCTCTCAGGAGATATCCACATCTCAAATCCAGGCATATGGTCGCTTTTACCAGATACGATATTCTTTAACGTAAAGGAGCTTGTAGAGGACGGAATAGACCTCAAAGGCAAGTACTTGGGCGTAACACGGATACCTACCGTAAAAACAATCGACAACCTCATGTCGTCCTTATCGATGATAATCTCGCTTGTCTCAAAGGAGGCCTCAAAAGAGGTGGTTCTGGACGGCCTCGTGCAATTATGTTCAAAACACGCAAAGAACATCTCTGAGCTTGAGGAAAAGCTCGTAGGTGCGTTTACCACATCATCGGTATCATCCAAGTACACAAAAGAGCCCACCCTCATCTCATTTAGAATACAGCTTGGAGCAGAACCAAAGCTGGTTCAGGCAATACTGAACGCATACAAAACCTACGTCAAGATGACTCCGGTGCCACAGGTGGGCCTCATAATAGATTACGCGGCAGGCAAGATCTCAGACGTATCACAGACAGTTGCCGAAATTATTTCACTTGGCGGCAAAGTCTTCTTCTCAAAGGACGAATCATCATACAGCGGCGTGATGAGGATAAAGGGCAAAAACAGCACATCCTCAATCAACTTGCAATCTCTTACTATCAATCTTCCAAGACTTGCGTTTGAGTCAAACAAGGATGAGACGTACTTTAGGGCGCGACTGGCCCTGCTGATGAAGCCTGCACTTGCTGCGATGTCTTTGCGCAAAAAAGACATCTCCGATCTCACAAGAAGGGGGCTGAATCCTGTCTTGGCAGCAAACACCCAGTACATGCAACGAAGCTCTGTGTGCCTTGTGGTGAACATGGTCGGCCTCAAAGAAGCAGTATTCAACATACTTGGATACAACGACGACAAGGAAGGCCGCGAGGTAATTCACAAAGTAATCCAGACCGCAGTAGATGTGGCAGAAAAGAAAGGCAAGGAGATGGGAGACACAGTAACTGTCTGCATGACAGAAAGCGACGGCACTTCAAGATTTGGCTCACTTGATGGAGAAAAATATGGTAAAATGTCGGTTCTCAAATCACTTGAAGGAGAAGGTTACTCAGAAGGCGTAGTGGTATTATCTTCTGAGATCGATTCCCTTAATCCAAAATCAGAAAAGATCGCTGAGGCAAACAAAACAGCCAAGCTCCTAAACGGCGGATTGCTAGTCAAACTCCGCTTTGAGAAGGAGTCCAAGGTGGACGATATAAAGAAGGCATTAGAGAAGGCAGGCGATCTTGTAGGCTCGTTTAGGCCAAGCAAGGAAGTACCTATTTGCGGCAACTGCGGCTTTAAGGACGAAAAACTCTTTGACAAGTGCCCGATCTGCAAATCACCATACATCCTAAGCTAAGAAATCGAAATTCGCAACAAACAATTTTGCAAGATAAAAGTTAATCCTTGTTGAGAAAAGGATCTTCCACAAAATTAACTAAATTCGTCTGTGGGTTTAGGAACAACCTTTCCAAAATTTCTTGGAATGGTGTAAACATTGTTGAGCTAAAATCTGAAATCTTTGGCAGTCAGGGTTATATCCAATATGGTTTTACCTAGTGAGGGGAGACATTATGACAATAGATTTTTCTCAAATAGAAAGTTCGATCGTCGACGTTAAGAAAAGAGACGGTCGGGTTACCGCATTTAATAAAGACAAGATAACAAATGCGATCTACAAAGCTCTGGTGGCGAACGGCCAGCCAGATCGTAAAATAGCCGAGGAGCTAACTGGAGGAGTTTTATCAAAACTTGTCCAGCAGGGATTTTCAGCATCCAGTCCTCCGAGCGTCGAAGACGTTCAGGATATGGTGGAATCCACACTCATCGAGATGGGTTATGGCGAAATCGCCAAGTCTTACATTCTGTACAGACACGAGCGACGCAAAGTCCGCGAAGACAAGATGAAGGTTCTCAACACAAAATCGCTTGACGCGGTAGCAAAATCATTTGATCTAAATTGCCTGCGAGTCTTGGCGTCAAGGTATCTTTTACGCAACAACAAAAACGAAATAATTGAAAGCCCAAGCCAGATGTTTGAGCGAGTCGCAATCCTAGTCGGCATTGGAGATCTCTTGTATGACGCAGAGCTTTTTGCAAAAGAGGGAGATGTTTCTCAAGACGTTGAAGAGGCAAGAAAATATCTTGCAAAGCTTGATGACTTTGATTACAAGTTCAAGATAGGGCAGTACTATCTCAACAAGTACCACTTCCGAGGTTTGATCAACCACTACATCTACTTGGCAAAGCGCGGCCAGATGAAGAAAAGCTTCAAAGAAGTTCTGACGCTGATTGCAGCTAAAAAGTTTGACAACTACGCAGACCGCATCACAGAGTACTACACCCTGATGACTGAGCAGGACTTTTTGCCAAACTCGCCGACTATGATGAATGCAGGAGCACGACTAGGGCAGCTGTCTGCCTGCTTTGTGCTTGGAATGCCTGACGACATGAATGGCATTATGAAGTCTACATCCGATGCAGCACTCATCTTCAAGTCAGGCGGAGGGGTAGGAATCAACTATTCTGATCTGAGGCATGAGGGGGATATAGTAGCGTCTACATCAGGCGTGGCATCAGGACCTGTCTCGTTTATGAACATCATAAACACGGTAACCGAAGTGGTCAAGCAGGGAGGTAAGCGAAGGGGTGCAAACATGGGCATCTTGGAGGTATGGCACCCAGACATTGAGAAATTCATCACAAACAAGACGCAGCCTGGAGTTTTAGAAAACTTTAACGTAAGTGTGGGAATCTGGGAGGATTTCTGGACCGCAGTGGTCGACAGCGCAGACGGCAAGTATGCACTGCGCAGCCCACGCGACAAGACCCCAGTAAAAGAGGTCAACGCACACCAGCTCATTGACATCATAGCTCTGTCAGCTTGGAAAAGTGCAGAGCCAGGTCTGATCTTCTTTGATAACATCAACAAGTACAACGTATTTGCAAAGGCAAGAGGTATGCCACTGAGGGCCACCAACCCCTGCGTTACAGCTGACACTTGGGTTGCAACATCAGAGGGACCAAGGATGGTCAGAGACCTCATTGGGGTTCCATTCAAGACACATCTTAACGGCAAATCATGGAATACTCAAGGATTCTTCTCAACAGGTGTCAAGAAGATCTACAAGCTGAAGACAAAAGAAGGCTTTGAACTGCGTCTGACAGAAGACCACAAAGTATTATCTGTCAAAAGCATGAACGAAGATTCTCTAGAATCTGAATGGACTCCAGCAAGAAATCTAAAAAAAGATCAATACATAGTCCTAGATGACTGCCGTTACTATGAATGGGACGGAAAGTTCGGCGAAGAAGAAGGTTATCTTATTGGCCTAATGATAGGCGATGGTCACATCAAAAAAGACAACGTCGTACTCTCATCATGGGGTGAAAGTGAAGGTATTGCATCCGTAAGAGGACTAGTTCTGCAATATGCACAACAAATGCCACACAGGACAGACTTTGAGGGTTGGGCGAAAGTTAAAGGACGCGGTGAATACAGGCTTTCTCTAGCATCAATAAACAACCTAGCAGAATCCTTAGGATTGAGACATGAACACAAGACAATAACTGCAGAAATAGAACAGACTTCATCTGCCTTCTACAAAGGATTCATCAAAGGACTCTTTGATGCAGACGGTGCAGTACTCGGAACGCAACAAAAAGGCGTATCTGTTCGCTTGTCGCAAAGCAACCTTGGAATTCTCAAGGCAGTTCAGCGCATGCTGCTTCGACTGGGTATTGTATCAAGAGTATACGCCAACAGACGAACAGAGCAAGAAAAGCTGATGCCAGATGAGAAGGGAAGTCAAAAACTTTATCACATCAAAGCACAACACGAGCTCGTAATATCTGGAGAAAATCTACTGCGTTTCCACAAAGTCATAGGATTTGCAGACTCGGAAAAGATGGATCACCTAAGTATTCTGCTTGGGAACTACAAGAGAAGTCTCAACAAAGAAAGATTTGTAGCAACGGTTGCAGATCTGGTAGAAGATGGAGTAGAAGAAGTCTACGATGTCCAGGTACCTGGAGTAAATGCATTTGATGCAAATGGGATTGTTGCACACAACTGCGGAGAACAAAGCTTGTATCCATACGAGTCATGCAATCTAGGCTCAATCAATTTAGCAAATCTTGTGAAAAGAAAAGCAGACGGCCAATACGAGTTTGACTGGCAAAGATACGAAGAGACGATAAGAAAGACGACAAGATTCTTGGACAACGTAATTGATATGAACAATTACCCGGTTCCGGAAATAGACAAGGCATCAAAAGAATCAAGAAGAATCGGCCTTGGCGTCATGGGAGTAGCGGATCTGCTGTACAAGCTCAGAATTCCATACAACTCAAAGGAAGGATACGAATTCCAGTCAAAGCTTGCAGAGGCACTCACGTATTATTCCATGGAAGAAAGCGTCGCACTCGCACGCTCAAGGGGTGAGTTCGAT
>JBBIVI010000014.1:0-13571 GCA_037439825.1 Candidatus Nitrosotenuis sp.
TGCCAGCTGGTTTGCGTTGAGCGGTGTTTTTCTAATTGACTGTATAAGCCTGAGCCTGTTTGTGCCGCCCCTTGAGCCTGCAAATACGAACCACAAAAGACGCTTGGCATAGGGGTCGTTCGCCATGATGTGAGGCTTTTGTGCAAAACTAAAAACGTATTGAGTCGGTGCAAAAGTAATATTACTAAATTCGCCCAACTAGTGTCATGATGCTAAATTACGATTACCCTCTGTACAGGCCTCCATCTGAGGCGCACTCACTCATATTCCAGGTAACTTTGGGGTGCTCCTACAACGAGTGCTCCTTTTGTGACATGTACAGATCAAAACAGTATGCAGAACGACCCTGGGAGGAGGTAAAAGCAGAAATCGACATCATGGCAAAATCCATGCCTCAGACTACAAGGATATTTCTTGCAGACGGCGACGCACTCAATCTGCAGACAGACTACATGTTAAAAATCGTAAAATATCTGCGAGAAAAATTTCCAAACCTTGAAAGGATATCCTGCTATGCCATGCCGATGAACGTACTCAAAAAGAAACTGGAGGAGCTCAAGATTCTCCGAGATGCAGGCCTTGACATGTTTTATCTTGGAATAGAAAGCGGCTCTGATCTCATCTTAAAAAAAGTGACAAAGGGTGCTACCTCGGCTACCATAATCAGGGCATGTAAAAAAGCAATGGATGCAGGCTACACGCTTTCATGCATGATAATTTTGGGTCTAGGCGGAAAGACGCATTCAAAGGAGCACATCAGGGGAACCGCACAGGTGATCAATGCTGCTGCCCCACATTATGTTGGTGCACTCACCCTGTATTTGGAAAACGGAATAAAAGAAGAGTTTCTTACGAAATTTGGTGAGCCGTTTATTCCTGTAAGTGATTCTGAGGCACTAGACGAGCTTGAGGATTTGATAAGCCAGATAGACGTAAAAAACGAAGTCGTCTTTAGGGCAAACCACGGCTCCAATGCATATACCATCAAGGGCACCTTCCCCCACGACAAGCAGGCCATGTTGCAAAAGATATCTTGGATGAAGCAGCATCCAGAAGTTGCAAGGCCGCAGGGCCTCAGAGGATTTTAAAATCCAAACAGTTTGTCGACAAACACAATCTGGTATACTATGTTTGTGCCTATAATTAGGGAAAAGGCGCCGGCAATGTAGCGGAATATCCGGTTTATCGATGATATTTTTGTAGACAGTGCAAATGGCAATCCCATCAACCCAGAAATTAGTGCCATGCCAATCATGGAGCCTACACCGAAAATCAAAATGAATTCAAGAACCATGGTTACGTTACTCAAAGTTGCCGCGGTCAGAATCACCAGACTACCGCTCCCTGCCAACCCATGGATGCATCCAATCAAGTACGGTTTGTGGCCGTGTCTGTGATCTGCATCATTGTGATGGTGCTCATCGAAGTGAATTGTCCCATCCACGTGCTGGTGCGGATGTTTGTGTTTGAATTGAATGATTTTTTTGTTCAAAATTGTCGTTACAGCCAAAAAGATTAGCATCATGCCCACAACAAGCTCCAAGCCTGAAAATACATTTTCTTGTATCTTAATTGATAGTGCATATACCAAAAGCCCCATTAGAACCAGTGTTGTAGTGTGTCCCGCTCCCCAAAATGCACCAATTATAGAAGATTTGATGGTGCCAGTCTTGATGATTTGCTTTGTTGATTTTTGTGCAAATCTTCCTTTTGAGACTTGGGTGCTCACCGCTGCGATGTGATCCGGCTCAAATGCGTGTTCAAGTCCTATTGCAAGTCCAAGGCCCATAATCAAGATTGGAGACAACTCACCTAGATGAGCCAGAATTTCTTCCATGAGTCAGAGACGGTATAAAGCGCTTGCTTAAAAATTGTTTGAGATTTCTTGTCTACATCATTATCGTTTCAACAAGATCGATGAACGCTTTCAAAGACTATCAATTATTGGTTTTATGTGATCCGGTAGTTCCGGCAGTTCTGTGTGACTTTCATTGTTTTGGAGTATTTCTGGGCCTATTCTGCGTACTCGTTGAGTGCCAATGAGCGTGTCGATGCTCCTTTGGGCGTCTTTTTCTGAGAGGACTGATTTGAGCTTTTCAAGCAAAATAGCTTCGTTTTCATATTTCGCAATAGCGTACTGCACCAAGATGAGTTTGTCGTTGTAGGACAATTCTACCATGATTTTGCGTCGTCAAGTGCATCTAAAAATATTATGAAACAAGACACTGGTAAATTAGTTGCTGAAACAAAAGACCTAGATATGACTAATTCGAAGTCAGATTCTTGAGTGCAAAAAGCGCAGACGAGTCCAAAGTCGAAGTAATTGCAAGGATGTTCCCATCAGACGCAAACCCGGCAGGAAACGTCTTTGGAGGCGAGATACTAAAGCAGATAGACATAGTGGCAGGAATTGTTGCCCACAGGCACTGCAGAACCAACATAGTCACTGCAAGCATTGACCGTGTAGACTTTCTCAAACCGGTCTACGTCGGCAACGCCCTCATCCTAAATGCCAGACTAAATTGTGTGAGAAAGTCCTCAATGGAGATAGAAGTCAAAGTCGAAGCAGAGGATCTCATCAAGGGCACGCGCACACTAACTGGGACTGCGTTTGTCACATCAGTGTCACTTGATAAAAACGGCAGGCCCGCACCAGTCCCAAAGATGATCCTAAAGACAAGAGACGACAGGAAAAGATTTGCAGAAGGCCTAAAGAGAATGCAGCGAAGATCCAGGGAAAGAAAGAAGAGTAGAAGCTAGTCTACTACGTGAATTAGGTCCTTTAGCTTTCTTCTTGATTTTGGTGGGCGCTTTTTGGTTGGATACCCGATGCATAAAATCGACGATGGCCTCAGCTTTGTGTCGATAATTTGCATGACCTTTTCTTCATCTAGCATCCCAATCCAAATAGAGCTGAGACCTAGCGCGGATGCTGCAAGCTGTGAATAAGCAGCTGCCAAAGTTGCATCCTGGAGTGAAAACTTGGCAAGGATCTCCGGCGGAAAGTTGATCTTGACACGCTCTGGGTTCATGCAAAATACGAGGACTATGGGCGCGTTGACGTACGGCTGGTTGTTTGCCGCCTCGACTAGCCGTTTTTTGACTTCGGCATTTTTTATGTAAAACACCTCAAAGCCCTGAAAGTTGCCTGCAGTGGGTGCAGTATCAGCTGCAGCAAGCATCTTGTCTATTTTCCACTGTTCCACCATTTTTGATGTGTCAAAGTTTCTAGTGGAGCGTCGCGTCGACATGACCCTGAAGAGGTCGCTTTCTGAGATTTGTTTGGTCTTTGCAGTAAGAACCAAGCTGAGCTCGGAATCGTCGTCTTTTTGAATTTGAATGGACGGCAGGAATTCCTTTGGGTAAATCTTGATTGGTTTTGGCTCGTGTGGAAGATTTTTGAATTCCAGAATTTTTTTTGCAAGAATCGATGTCTTTGCCTCAAGTATTTTGTGTTCTTTTAGGTAGAACTGGGTTGTGTCCGTGTTTACAAGAATGGTGCTGTACTCGTCTTCAAGCTCGACTTTGCCTGTGGAATCTTTTGAGAGTAGTTCTGAGAGATGGTCTAGTTCCTCTTTGTTGAGTACGACTACATCCTGGTCATCCTCATCGATTCCACTCCAGATCAGCCTGCAGCCATCTTTTGAGATGTATGATGGCTCCACCCTGGAAAACTTGCCCATGATGTGATCCAAGTCAACGGAGTAAAAATTAGTATCGTGGTTCTGCCAACAAAGACATTCCAAATTAGCAGAACGTCGAAAAAATTGTTATAATGCAACAACAATTCATATCCATGGACAAAGTAAACATCGGCCTCTCACAGGGAGCACGTCAAAAGGTCGTAAACGCGTTAAACAGGATACTTGCAGACCAGTACATCCTTTACACCAAGACAAGAAACTACCACTGGAATGTAACAGGTGAGGATTTTAGCGAGTACCACAAGCTTTTCGCAGACCAGTACGAAGCACTTGATGAGGACATTGACGAAGTTGCCGAAAGAATACGCACCCTTGGCGCAAAAACGCCTGCAACTCTGAGCGAGTTTGCAAAAATGGCAAGGCTCAAAGAGCACCCAGGCAGGTATCCAAACGCTAAAACCATGATACAGAACCTTTTGGCAGACCACGAGGCAGTAATCCGCACCCTACGAAACGACATCGAATTATGTGATGACGTCGACGATGATGGAACAGAAGACTTTCTTACACAATTGATGGAAAAACACGAAAAGACTGCGTGGATGCTAAGGGCTATTTTGCAAGCCTAACCCACTTATTTTTAGTCAGCATTCGCCAGCTAAAAATACAACAAAGACATAATGGTTTCATGGTGGGTCCACGAGACGGCGGATTTGGTTTTGATCAGTCAAAAAAATATTCCAGCCTAGACAACTTGGATCAGATCTGCGTTCAATGCCAGGCAGGCCAGCACGCAAAATGCCTTGCCAAGTCAAAGCAAATTGCAAGCTGCGAGTGCGAGCATTGCATAGTCTTTGGCTAGTTTGCCCGGATCATACAGACGCTTTTTAAAATAAAATCCAAATCAAGTATGAACAGGCTGGGCTGAATGTCGTCTGTGTTTACCTTATCTGGCGGCAGCTCAGACAGCACTTAGTTTTGCCTGACCGAAGTGAACCCCAAATGGCTGGCAGTACACCACAATTGTGTCATATTTTTCGTCGTCAATGTTTTCAAGTAAATAGTTCTGATCACCCTTGTTTCCCTTTAGCTTTTCTAGGTGCAGTCCGCCTTTTACGTCACCGTTGTTTGTAAGATATATGCGCAGGTCTGGGCCGTTTGTTACCTCAAAGTTTTCAAATCGCAGATATTTTTTTCCGCCAACTTCGATTATCTTTGCAGTGCCTGATGCATGATGCCCAAGCAGTCCCTCAAACTGGCCCGTACGCAATATAGCAAGACCGTTTTGCGCTACCCCATCCATGGTTTCCGATACTGTGAACTCCATTGTTGCTGCCTTTTCCATCATCAACTCTTTTACTTTGTCTGGCATTTTTGCAACAAGTGGTTCTCTTTGCTCGTCTGGCATTTGTACAAATTTGTCATAAGTGAGGCCTTCTTGGAGATCATCTAGAGCAAGCGGGAGCGGCTCGTTTACAGGCCTGTCATAGAATAACGGACTTGAAAGGCCAATTGCCGCTGCAATAACTCCTACAATTATGCCGATCTTTACTGAATTTCGCATGAACAAAAGATTTCATCATGACTTAAAACAATTTATCCAGATTATGTCCTATTGTTACAAACGTGGAGCTCAGATTCACTGAATCCAATCATATTTGATTCATTTCTCTAACTCATCTTCATCGCTCAATATGATGTAGTATTGCAGAGAAAAGAGTTTTTCTGTATATTATCCAAACAAAATTTTTATCAAAGATGATAATCGACTGCCAGCGTTTTAAGTGAGGATTCCAATTTTTATGCAATGAAAAGAATCGAGGCAGTAATTCAGGAAGAAAAGTTAAGCAGCGTAGTCAACGCTTTGAAGATAAGCGAAGTTGGCGGAGTCACGATAACTCTTTCACGCGGAATTGGTGCAGGGGAGAGGCCTATAGTCAGAGGAGCAAGAGGAACTGCAAAATTTGAGGCAGCTTACAACAGCATTGCTACAATAATGACAGTAGTTGATGATTCCAAATTAGACACCGTAGTTTCTGCAATCATAAATGCGGCAAGCACCGGAAAGGCAGGCGATGGCAAGATCTTTGTGACAAACGTAGAGGAAGCATTCGATATTGCAACAAAACAAAGCGGAAGCAACATCCTCTAGAGTCAGACTTTAAAACCAATCCTTATTTTTATTCGTAGAAATTGGTTGGGCAGCGTTTTCAGCCCTGATAATCAGACTAGTTATTAAAACTGGACTACACATAGGAATTGCAGATGATAGCAGACCACATGTTAAGGGAGTTATTGCCGCTTTCTTTGACTTCGACGCCATGTATAAGTGTCCAAAGGCAAAGCAGAATCGACGAAGCCATAGGCCTTCTTGTGCCGCATCTGGAGTCAATGGCAGACTCACTTGTTGTGACAGGAGATAGAAATGAGCCGATTGGAATTGTTGGCGGCAAAGAGATCATCGAGCGGTTACTGGCAAATCCCTCAAAGAGCCTCTTTGAAGACACAGTTGATAAGCTAATGTCTACTACGATCACCAAGGTAACTGGCACTACGACTCTGCGCGACACCGTACAGGAGTGGAAAAAGACAGGAAGGGCGTTTTCCATAATACCAAACGCAATAGGCGGATTTTCTGTAATTTCTGCGCGCAAGCTGCTCGAAGTAGGCAAGACATCCATGACCGAGATGAGGATATCTGAGCTTCCAAAAAAGAAGGTAGCCACATTCAAAGTCGACTCTACGGTAAATGAGGTCATGAACGCGATGATAAAAAACAAAATTCGAAAGCTCCTCTTGGAAAATACAAACCGGTTCATAAGTGATAGAATAATCATTGAGAGAATTGCTACAGATCTAAACTACCTTCGCAACACAACCAATTTTCTCAGTCTGCCGGTGATAGGGTTCGGCCTCGAATATGCCAAGGTCATTACAAAAGACATCATGGTAAACGAGCTTGCAAGCATAATGTTTGGAATGGAACACCCCTACGCAGTATTTCGAGACCAAGTGATCAGTCCTTGGGATGTCTGTCTTGCGCTGCTTTCAGAAAGAATGCAAGAGTACGACTAAATAAAAAAGTGTGGTAGTTTTAAAAATGGAATTGGCCGGTTTCCACATACTCCATACGAATTAGCGACCAAAAGTCAAGAGCAAGTTTGTCAAGGATGTATCGATATGGTATCCAACCATATCCGGCGTCGCCCCAACTAGCCCCCCAGGAATTGCGGATAAGTAATGTACCTGTTGTCTCCTTGTTGCATTTGGTGTTCTTGATCTTTTTGCTGTCATCGTAATCTACCGCAACAACGGCGTGTCCCCATGCTGCATTTTCCCCAGGACAAGGATACGGAATTCCGCCAACTACATCGGTGTTATCAAATGACGGAAATCCCCAGAAACCAAACATGGAGGGAATTCCTGCGGCCAGGTATTTTTTGACTGTCTCAAGCACTTTTGCAGTAGGGACGGAGCTGCTTAATGGATCGTGGCAGAAATATTTGAGCGCCTCAAAATTGTCTGCTACTGAATAAACAAATGCAGGTGGTTCTTTGTCAAAGTCTGGTTTTGAATCAGTGTACTGCCAATATTTTTCTGGTGGAGCTCCGCAAAGAGCCAGTGCACCCATTGTATTTCTTAACCATGCCCCAGTATCACCTGTCACGCCCATAAGATCTCTTGTTGTCTTGTAGATGAAGAGGCGGGAGCAATCTATGTGTTTGCCAAACGCGCGCCTCTCAAAGTATTCTATTACACCTGCTGCCGCATGTGCAGTACATGACCCAAGATCGCCCTGATTTTCAATTGGAGAGCAAAATGATCTCAGGTCGATGGTGCTTGGCAACGACAATGTGAGTTTCTTTGGTCTGTTTAGTGCATCTACAATCGGCTTGATTTGTTCGTGGCTTTCTGAATAGTCTTTTAGGCTCGGCATGGACGGTAGCCAACCGGTGCCGATTTTTTTTTCGCCAATTTCGACTTGTTTGTATAGTGAGTAGATAGTCATTGAACCATAATTCAAGTCAGTTGACATAATGTTGTTTTAGCAGTTTAGCTAAAGTATTAGGTGCTCAGCTACTCTACAAAAACAAGAATTTAGTGATTTATTCAAGATTGATTTTATTAAATTCATGATTTTGAAATTGCTGTATGGGTGGAACGTAACCCAAAATCTTCAATAGATAGTAGTTTTTTTCACAATATGATGAGCGGTGAGGCCTGGTCGAACCTTGACAAAGTCGACCAAAAGATAATCGAGATTCTAAACGTAAACGCCCGCACCCCTTCAAAGGACATCGCAGTTGAATTGCGAAAGCTAGGCCACGACGTCTCAGACAGGACCATCCGAAAAAGAATAGAAAGACTCGAAAAAAGCGGAATCATCAAGGGCTACAAGGCGGTGCTCTCAGATGTGGCAGAATCAAACGACCACGAGGCGTTGTTTTTGAAATTCAAGGTGACAAAATCGCTTGAGACCCTCAAGGAGGCAATCCGCGAACATGTAGTGTCTTTGCCGTACTACCTTCTTGTCGCAGACATTGAAGGTGAATGGAACATGCTTGTTGTTTTGCGAGTGGAACGAGGATTTAAGAATCCGGCAGCAAGACTGATTGAAAAATTTTCCGACGACATCATAGACTATAGAATAACCAAGTTTGATTTCAAAAATGTAAATATCGTAAATATGTCTCTTTTACTTCTTTGATAGTGTGTACTCGGATTCCGCAGTGGACAGCGCGTCTTTGAGATCCTTGATGGTAAACGGTTTTTGAATAAACGCTATCGCGCCCGAGCTTATCGTGTCCTTGACCCTTTTTGTCGTCTTTTCGTCTGCAGTAATCAGTATTATTTGTGTGTCCGGTTTTTGCTCAAGTATCTTTGATGCGACCACATCGCCGCTTGTATCAGGCAGCCCCATGTCAAGCAGAATTATAGGGTTTTGCTTGAGAAGTTTTTTGCAGCCATCAAGGGCGTCGTTGCCGGTGTAAAACGAGGTCACATTTGAGTAGCCTAGGTTGTTTAGGTGTCCTTGGATTTTGAGAACTATTGCCTTGCTGTCATCTACTACAACTATGGGCCTTGTCTCCTGGGCCTGCTCCAATTTGAAGGCCTTTGATTTTTCAAACGCTTCCTTTGCGCTGTCGTATTTTCCTGCCTTTAGAAAGCATTTTGCTGCACAAAGAAAGGCCGATTTTGCGGAATAATCTTTTTTTGACTTGGCGTATGAGAAGAACAGTTTTCCTGCCTCTACTGCCTCCTCAGTTATGTCCTTGTTCTGCCTGTTTTTGCATTCGGTTGCCAAGATAAGCGAGAGCGCGGCCTTTACCGGATCGGATTTTTTTATCGAGGATGCGATGCTTGTAAACATGTTGTAGGCAGCCATGTTCTGGTTGTTTCGAAGGTGGGTCAGTGCAAGATCAAAGTCGGGCTTTTTTGTCGCCATTGACAGCATACCGGCTTTTTTACTATTATACTAGTTGTTTTAAGAAAAAAACACACTCAGACAACAAAATTGATTAGCAACATGCACAGGTATGCAACTGCTGCGCTTGCAGGAATTGTAATTACCCAGGCCCAGACAATTTTTTTGCCAACACCCCACCTTACCGCAGAAAGTCTTCTTACCGCACCTGCTCCCATGATTGCTCCAGATATTCCATGGGTAGTACTTGCCGGGATTCCAGCCCACGCAAGTACTGCAAGAATCGTGGCGCCTCCTGTTTCTGCCGAAAACCCCTGGTACGGCTTGAGCTGTGTTATTTTGACTGCCATTGTTTTTACTATTCTCCAGCCGCCAAAAAATGTGCCAAGGCCTATTGCTGCAGCTGCCATAAAGATCACGTAAAAGGGAACCTCAAATGATGTAATGAGGCCCTGACTCAGCAAGATGAGTGAAATTATTCCCATGGTTTTTTGGCCATCGTTTGCGCCGTGCGTGAGCGAAAAATAAGTAGATGATATTAGTTGTAGTTTACCAAAAACCGAGTTGACCTTGGCAGGATGCCTTTTTGCAAATGCCGTAATTATCAGAGTCGCAACACCTGCTGCCACCAAAAATCCCACAACTGGTGACACTATGATTCCGATTACAGTTTTTTGTATTCCATCAAGGATTATTGCGTGTGTTCCTGCGCCTGCAATCCCTGCACCAATTAGGCCTCCAATTAGGGCGTGGCTGCTAGACGAAGGAAGCCCCCAAAGCCATGTCAGCAGGTTCCAGACAATTGCGCCAATCAGTGCACCAATTATGATGTGGATTGTGACAAAATCCGGGCTGATTATTCCCTTGCCAACAGTTGTAGCCACTGCTACTCCAAAAAGAAACGGCCCTACAAAGTTTGCAGTAGCAGCCAAGCTTACTGCCTGTATTGGTTTTAGTATTCTTGTGCCCACTACGGTTGCAATCGAGTTTGCCGCATCGTGAAAGCCGTTGATGAAATCAAAAAACAGTGCTACGAGTATTGCGCCTATTGCCAGCTCGTACATGCCTTACGTGTACTTTAGAACAATGTCTTCTATTACGTCTGCAACGTCAAGGCACCTGTCCGATGCTGCCTCGATCGACTCATAGATGTCTTTTAGTTTGATTATGTTTACTGCGTCGTTTGTCTCAAAGAGCTGGCCTACCGCGTCACGGTACAGGTCGTCGATTCTGTGCTCAATGTCGCTTATTTTGCGGCAGTGCTCTACTAGCGACTTGTCCACCTTGACGTCCTTTAGCTTTGATATGAGAAATTCGACTTCCTTTATTGCCACTAGGAGCTCCTTTGTTATCTCAACCATATATGGCGGAGCCGAAGAGACATGGTAGCTTTTGATCCTGCCCGCAATCCCCTCCATGTAGTCTATTACGTCGTCGGTCTTTGCTGCGATTCTCTGTATGTCTTCTCTATCTAGAGGGGTGATGAAGGTCTTGTTGAGCTCGGCAAAGATCGATCTTGTAAGCTCATCTGCTTCACGCTCTAGTTTCTTTATTTTAGAGTGATAATCCGAAGAGTTCTCCATGTTTGTAAATAACAGTACCAGCTGCTCTGCAGTCTCTTTTGCTTTTATTGCCAGATTGTCCAAAATTGTGAGGATCTCTTTGTCATTTGATTTGACCCAGGAAAGCCATTGTCCCATATGCGTGCTCAGTTTCGTATGTAATTAAAGCATGTTCTACATATTCTATAGTTGACTATATAGAAGATCGATTAAATGCAAGGTATTTGATTACAATAATTCTAATCAAGTGAATCCTATATTTCAAGAGAAAAATACGAAACTTTACGACAAAAAATCTAGTTTTTGTTTTCGACCAATCAAAATGAACCTCCAAGATAACATTCAGCAATAATGCTCAGCTTGTCACTTGTAACGTTACCGTACTGCGTATCTTTTGGAGCTGCCTAATTGAGGAGATAAGGCTTCCCATCTGCTGCTCCGAGTCTGTCTGAATTTTTGTCACTATATCGTATTCGCCATAAGTTATCATGGCGTTTTTTATCTGGGGTATTTTCCTCAGCTCCGATAGAACCTCTTGTTCTGCTCCGATGTTGCAGCTGATCAGAACGTATGCCATTTGGGTCATTTTATGTCCAGTGTGTGCAGGTTGTTTGTCTTTAGGTCAAAGACTCTTATGAGGTGGTTGTTGGTATCAGCGATGTATAGCTTTTCTTTGTAAAATTCGACGTCGCCTGGCTCATAAAGAGGCAAAATGTCGCAACTTGGATTCTCTGGAAGGCAGGCCGTGTTTTTTTCTGTCTTGCCGACAAGTGTGTACACTAGGTTGTTTTTTTGGTTGATTACGCGGATTGCGGAATTGTACGTGTCCGCAACAAAGATGTTGTCCTGTACTGTGCACAAACCCAATGGGTGTTGAAACAATGCATCGTCTGCCTTTCCGTCCTTGTGGCCAAACTCAAAGAGACCATGTCCTACAATTGTAGTTACCTGTTTTTCTGCCAAGTCCATCTTTCTTATCGACGAAGTCTCGCTGTCTGCAAAATACAGTGTATCACCAAAAATCGAAAGGCCTGACGGCTGTGCAAGGTGTGCCTGTCTTGCAGGACCGTCGATTATGTTTTCATGTCCTGAGCCAGCAAAAGGAAGTGCGAGGCCGGATTTTGTGTCATATACCCAGATCTGATGGTTTCCTGCCATTGCGATATAGACTAGGCTGTTGCTGCATGCAACATCCCAAGGTGAGCTGATTGAAACAGATGTGCCTTTGCCTCCTGCTGAAAACCACGGCCCCTGTCTTCCTGTTCCTACCACAGTAGTTACAATTTTTTGCTCAAAATCTATCTTTCTTATAGCATGGTTTTCCGTGTCTGCAACATAAAGTACGCCAGCCATCCACGCTACTCCCTGCGGCCTGAAAAATCTGCACGACTTGAAATCTCCGTCTGTTAGGCCCGTCTGTCCGCTTCCTACTGTAAAGAGGATCTTGCCTGAAAGATCTGTGATTAGGATTTTGTTGTGGTTGGAGTCGCTTAACGCCAATTTGCCGTCTTCAGATATTGCGATTTTGCCTGGAAACGACAGCGTCGCAGTATGCTTTGACTTGGAGTTTCTTATCTGGAGTGGCTCTTTTGCAAGCGTGCCTTTTTCTGCGTGTCTTTGCAAGAGGATCTCTATTGTATCCTCTATTGCCTCTTTTTGGCCTTCTCCTGACTGCCTGTATACTATGGTTCCGTTTGGGTCCACTATAATTATTGTAGGCCATGCGTTTACACCAAAGCTTGACCAGACCTGCATTTTTTTGTCGACTATCACAGGATGCCCTATTTCGTATCTGTTTATTGCAGCCTGGACATTTTTTGCATCCTGCTCGCTTGTGAACTTGCCAGAGTGGACTCCTATGAAGACTACAGGTTTTTGGCCGTATTTTTTCTCAAGCTCTGCTAGGACAGGCAGTGTGTGCATGCAGTTGATACAGCAATAAGTCCAAAAATCAATGACTACGATGTGGCCTTTTAACTTGGAAAGTGTTAGTGGTTCGTCAGTATTATGCCAGACAAAGTCTTGTGGGAAATCTGGCGCTTTGGCTACTGTGAAGAAATTTTCAAACATGATTCAGCATCATTTGTCAATATTTATCAAATTATCTTTTTATTCAGAATATAGATAAATCTAAAATTTTTCACAGTTTAAACAATAATAATTAAAACTCATCTGCTTACTGAATAAAGTTTAGACCAGAAATACATGTACGTCGTGAGCATCTTTACCTAATGTATCCTTGATCTCGCGAATCTTTGACGATTTAGACCAGACGTGACATTCTGCAAATCCTAGTTCTTTCCACTTCATCATATTATAGCGTACTTGTTCTGGATGACTAAGGACTTCCGTAGCTGATTCGATTTCAACTGAGATTACAGTGTCAGTATCATAGTTATATGCAATCATATCTGTTGTGAGTCTATTATTTCTGGCGTTCTGAATAGCCAGTGAAACGAACATTTTGTTATTAACATAGTGTTGAATCGCTTTCAACGCAACTTCGTCAACGTCAGCTGCGGTGCCAATGATTCGGAATGTTTGTGGAAAGTACAACTCTCTTGTTTTTGGAGAAAGTGTATATTGGTGCTCTATGATGAGACCGTGTTTTATTGATTTTGCAATGTTAACCAATCCCTTTTTAATTAGTCTACGTACTAACAATCCTGTTTTTGTTCTGTCTGCACTATTTGTCGCTTCAACAATTTTTGCAAGATTAGCGTCATTATTATAAAGAACCGAAATTACTTCCCATTCTTCTTTTGTTCTGAACTCAGCATAAAGCTGCTTCATCCATTCAATTCTTCTATTTTCCTCAGAATAAAATACAGATTGTATGGTTTCATTGATACCATATCTGTTTTTCATTTTTTCTAAAAATGTCTCCGTATCTGCATCATTGAGTATTATTTGTGGTGGGGATAACGCATTAAATTGAGA
>JBBIVI010000015.1:0-12884 GCA_037439825.1 Candidatus Nitrosotenuis sp.
AGAGATCAGGAACAAACGAAAATTGAAAAATTCTAATCCTTATAAAATGTGAAAATATAGGGAAGTAATATCCGAAAACTTTCCTACAGTTTTTCCTTAAAATTGATTAATTTTTTCTTCATTGTGGAGTAACAAAACGTTTATCTACGCTCTCTGCGCTATTTTCCAAATTTGCTTAATTCGGCCAAAAGTGCAGACAATTGTATCTCAGGATTTGCACCTAACAAAACTCTGTAGTCGTATTTCGCTATTGTTTCTGATATCTCGACTATGTTTGCAGGCTTTGTCTTGTAGATTGACTCGTTGAGATACTTGAGAAAGTCGGATTCCGACATGCCGTAAACTTTGATCAGCTCAATCATCTTGTTTCTTGCTTCTGTAAGTTTTCCACCAAGTGCAAGCTTTAGTACCACATCCACGTCGTTGGTCTTCGTCAGGCCTGCTGCTACCTTTACATTCTCTTCTGTGATGCTTCCAATGCTTGATGCAGCTTGTAGTAAATTAATTGCGTGTCTCAGATCGCCTTCGGTATAATCGAATATTGCCTGCAGACCGTCCTCGTCAACTTTGACCTTTTCTTTTTTTGCGATATCCTTTAGGTGGGCAATTATCTCTTTTTCAGAAATCCGTGTGAACTTGAAGACTGCACACCTGCTTTGAATCGGCTCGATTATCTTTGAGATGTTGTTTGCAATAAGGATGAATCTGCAATGCTTTGATGCATCCTCTATGATTCTTCGGAGTGCAGTCTGCGCATCCGAAGTCATCTCGTCCGCTTCGTCAAGAATTATTATCTTAAATGGAATATTTACATCAAGGCCGCCAAATTTTGAGAATTTTTTCACCCTCTCCCTTACCATGTTGATTCCACGTTCGTCGGAGGCATTGAGCTCCAAGGTGTATTCTTTCCAGGATTCGCCTAGGATCTCGCGCACAAGACAGAGTGCAAGCGTCGTCTTTCCAACTCCGGCAGAGCCTGAAAAAAGCAGGTGAGGCAACTCTGAGACGTTTTTTAGCAGGGCCGTTATGCTTCCTACAACCTCTTTTTGGTTTACAAGATCAGCTATTTTTTGGGGTCTGTACTTTTCAACCCACATCAAATTGGTAGACAATAGGGTAACTTTGGAGCCTGTCTTAATAATTTATTATACTTTGGATCAAATGATCAAAGCTATTTGTAAACACATTTGATCGATCGTATCCATTAAATCCTTGAGCAAAGTCTCTTAACTGTTGAAAATAAACGAGCTTTTACAGGTCTACTCGATAGGACACTCTCTACAGGATGTCAAGACCGTCATAAATCACGATTTTAAGATAAACATGTCAAATGTCGTCTTTGATGGAAAACAAGGCGACGTACTCAACATGCCAAGATGGATATCGCAGATACTTGAATCAGAGCAACACGCCGAGATCCAAGAACCGGACATGGGAATTGAGCTTACACAATCTATCTCAAAAGAAAACTTTCAGGGCGAAGAACTATCTCATCTTGAGCCAGATTTCTACATCAAGATGACAGGATACATAGCAAGGCAGCCAGAAAAAGAACAGGATCGCTTGCAAAGTTTGCTAAAAACACTGATCAGAAAAAGACTGGGCAAGATAATTCCGCGTGCAAACTCTATGGAGCTTACTGCAGAGATTGCAAAAAAACTCTCAATTGAGGAGCGCGCTCTTTACAACACTATTCACAAAAACAGCACCGACTTTGTTGAGCAGATATTTGGTGATAACAAGTGACACTAGAAACACAATCTATTGGCGCCACAATCGATCAAGTGCAAAACTTTCTTTCCACTTTTAAGGACAAATCTGGCTCCTTCAGGTACGTAGAAGAAATCGACCAGATGATGGCAAAGCAAACAAAATTCATTGTAGTCGACTATAATGATATAGTGTCACAAAAAGACATTGAAACAAAATTCAACACGGAGCCAGACGAGATTCTTTTTGCATTTTCTAGAGCAATAAAAAACATCCTAGAAGAAAGATTTCCAGATTATGCAAAAAAAATTGCAGATGACATCAGAGTAAGAATAGCAAACTATCCAATTCAACGCAGCCTCCGCCAAATAAACGCTGAAGTAATAGGCAAGATGACGAGTGTATCTGGCATGGTTGTGCGCGCATCAGAGGTAAAACCGCTTGCAAAAAACCTAGTTTACAAGTGTGCTGAAGGACACTATACTGAGATTCCACTGGAAAGGGAAATGAGTGCTTACACGCCAAGCAAATGCTCGCATGAAAAATGCGCCAATCGTGACTTGAGAATTGATCCTGAAAACAGCAAATTCATAGACTTTCAACTGGTTAGGCTGCAAGAACTTCCAGAGGATCTTCCACCAGGACAGCTGCCTCACTATGTTGATGTCACAATAAAACAGGATCTTGTGGACAATGCACGCCCAGGAGACAGGATAATTCTCACAGGAATTGTGCGAATCGAGCAAGAACAAATCACTGGAACTCGCGTCCACAGCGGTCTTCACAGACTACGAATTGAAGGAAATAATATCGAATTCTTAGGCGGACGCGGTACAAAAAATTCCAGAAGATCCGAAAGGGAAGAGATCTCTCCAGAAGAAGAAAAAATAATCAAGTCTCTGGCAAGGACGCCTGATATCTATGAAAGATTGGTAAATTCGTTTGCGCCACACATACAGGGTCAATCACTCATCAAAGAATCAATTCTTTTGTTAATTGTTGGATCAAATCAGAGAATACTGCAAGACGGAACAAAGATCAGAGGAGACATCAACATATTTCTTGTAGGAGACCCTGGCACAGCCAAGAGTGAAATGCTCAAGTTTTGCGCAAGAATTGCACCACGTGGTCTCTATACGTCTGGTAGAGGTTCAACTGCTGCCGGACTCACAGCAGCTGTAGTTCGTGATAAATCAGGAATTCTCATGTTGGAGGCTGGCGCTGTAGTTCTGGGCGATCAAGGTCTAGTTTGTATGACAGAAGACACGGAACTGTATACCGGTGAAGCGTTGGTACCTGTTGGGAAATTATGGGATTCAATCAAAGGAGATATTTACCTTACAAAATCCGGCAGGGAAGCAAAAAAAGCATTAATTCCAGTAGGCATTTACGACAACAAATTCAGAGTAGACCTAGATGGGCACGCATTTGCTATAATGAGAAAGAGATACACAGGAGATGTAATCAAACTTACATTCTCCTCTGGACTGACATTAAAACTAACCCCAGAACACATGTTGAGGCGCTCTACTCATGTAAAGAACAAATGGATACAAGCTCAAGATGTCAAACCGAACGAACTCTTACGATGCCCTGTTAGAGCATTCAAACCATCATATACACTAAACGTAAGTGAGCAAGAAGCATATGCTATTGGATGTGTCTATGGTGGCGGATACATGACACCAAATAGCATTACAATAAGTCAGTCAAAAGTTAATTCTGATGTAGTGCAGAATATACAGCAAAATGTAGATGTATTTTCTTTATATGACAAAGGAGATCGAGAACGCACTCTTGGCAATTATGTACTCATTTCCAAGCTGTATCAACTACATACAACTGACAAGTCATTTCTAAAAAAGACAAAATTCTTGATTAGAAACCCATCAATCGATAATATCCTCTTACTTAACGACAAGGCCCTCTGGGCATTTTTGGGTGGTGTGTTTGATACCAATGGTGACTTTAATCATGTGCATGGACAAATAGTTGCAGCAAGGATGTATCCAACAACTTCGGAACATGAGCTTGCAGTCATGCTCTATTCTTTACGTAGACTGGGCATTTACGCAAAGATTCGTAAAAACCGCAAAGGATTTCCACTAATCCAGATAACTGGAAAAGATATCACTCGTTTCTATGAGGGAATCGAGCCTTTTAGCATCAAGGCCCAAAAAGAAGGCACATTTGAAATTAATCATAAAGATTCTATGGAAAGAGGGCTTGAACGAGTTGTTAGCGTAGAAAGGATTCCATATGATGGTTATGTTTACGATCTCAGTGTTGGGGTACATCATAATTACGAGGCATCTTTAGTCTACATTCATAACTGCATAGATGAATTTGACAAGATGAAACCAGAAGACAGAAGTGCATTGCACGAGGTCATGGAACAACAGTCTGCAAGTATAGCAAAAGGTGGAATCGTGGCTACACTTAACGCAAGAACCTCGATTCTGGCTGCAGCAAACCCAATGTACGGAAAATATGATCCGTTCAAAAACATCACGGAAAATGTAGCATTACCGGTCCCACTCTTGACAAGATTCGACCTTATCTTTGTAGTCCGTGACATTCCATCAAAAGAAAAGGACAGAAACATTGCACAACACATCATAGGCCTGCACAAGCGTGGTACGACTGATACCAGATCAATAATTGACGTGGACATATTTACAAAATACCTTGCATACTGCAAGAGAATAGATCCAACTCTCACACCAGAGGCAGAAGAAAAGATTCTTGATTACTATCTGAAAATGAGAAACGTAGAATCAGAAGAAATGATTACAGTTACACCAAGACAGCTTGGAGGCCTCATCAGGCTTGCTACGGCACGCGCTAGGCTTTTAATGAAAGACCAAGTAGACGGCGAAGATGCAGAACGTGCTATATTTCTGATTCAAAGCATGCTTGAAGACGCAGGAGTTGACGTCAACACGGGCAAAGTAGATCTAGGTGTACTTCAAGGCAGACCACACAGCGAGGTCTCAAAGCTACAACTGTTCATGGATGTTCTCAAATCACTTGAAGGTGACAGCAAAACACCTGTAGAGGAAAAACTCTTTGTAAAGGAGCTTGCCAAGACAAACAAATTCACAGAAGAAGAGGCAAGAAACTTTATCCGAAGGATGCTCCGTGAGGCATCAATTTATGAATCCAAGCCTGGCCACTATAATCGTGTATGAAAATAACAGACCTGGCACTTGCTCCTTCCGCAATACAATATCTAACTGAACAAGGAATCACAAAATTATTTCCGCCCCAGCAAGCCGCAGTAGAGGCCGGAATGCTTGATGGACAAAGCATCATGGTTGCGGCGCCCACCGCAAGCGGAAAAACCCTGATCGCCATGCTTGCAATGATGCGGTTTTTGTCGTCAAAGGAAGGTAAAATAGTCTACCTGACGCCACTTCGTGCCCTTGCGTCAGAAAAGTTTGCAGAATTTAAAAAAATGGAACGAATCAATCTAGGCAGACAAATCAGGGCGTCAATTTCCACTGGCGATTTTGATTCGGTGGACAAGGAGCTGGAAAATGCAGACATTATAGTACTTACCAATGAAAAAATGGACTCACTTATCAGACACGGGGTAGAGTGGCTCGATAAAATAGGTCTAGTTGTTGCAGATGAGATTCACCTGATTGGTGACTCTGAGAGGGGACCAACACTTGAGATAGTTCTGACAAAGCTCAAAGAACTTAAAACAAAACCGCAGATCATTGCACTGAGTGCAACCATTACGAACTCTGAAGAGTTATCACAGTGGCTTGACTGCAAGCTGGTATCAAGCGAGTGGAGGCCAGTCCCTCTTACTGAAGGCGTCTTTGATGGCGGAACAGTACTGTGGAATAATGGGGACTCCACAGAAATAGATTGTAGTGTGCGTGGGGCACCAATAGACTTGTGTCTTCAGACAATACAAGATGGCGGCCAATCACTGGTGTTTGCGGAAACAAGGACTCGCTCGGTATCACTTGCAACAAAAGGAGCTGATGCGGTATCAAAACTACTCTCAAGCGCTGAAAAAAAAGAATTAGAGTCAATCTCAAAAAAAATACTTGATGCAAACGAACACACTGAACTAGTAAAGACACTTGCAGTACTCCTCAAAAAAGGAGTGGGCTTTCATCATGCAGGACTAAATCAGAGCTGCCGGGAAATAATCGAATCAGAGTTTAGAAACGGCAAGATCAAGCTACTTGCATCCACACCTACGCTTGCAGCGGGGGTAAACCTGCCAGCAAGAAGGGTGGTAATTTCAAGCATCGCAAGATTTGACACCAAGTCTGCAACCAACAAGCCGATCAGCGTCCTCGAATACAAACAGCTTTGCGGCAGGGCAGGAAGACCACAATACGACAAATTCGGCGAAGCTGTCATAATCGGAAATTCTAATGCCTCAGATCTCATAGAGTATTACGTAGACGGGATACCTGAACCAATCGTCTCACAGCTTGCCAACGACAGGGCTCTGCGAGTCCATATTCTAAGCTACATAGTCTCAAACCCGGGAATAAAAAACGACGAGATCTTCGAGTTTTTTCAAAAAACGCTGGCAGGCCTTCAGACAAGGAAAAACACACTCAAATTTTCAATCGACGTAGCAAAAAGATTTCTCCTTAACGAAAAACTAATTGTGCAAAAGGCAGAAAGATTTGCGGCAACCGAGTTTGGCAAAAAAGTCTCTATGCTCTACATTGATCCGGTCACAGCAATTTACTTCAAACGTGGCCTCGAAGTCGTCTCTGAAAGAAAAACACACACACTTGGCTTTCTGCACCTAATTACCAGCTCAGAAGAATTTTTTCCAAAGTTTTCACTCCGTAACAAAGACTATGAGATCGCAAGTACTCTGCTTGAGAACCGTTCCTCGGAGCTAATTGAACCGATCTCAGAGTATGACTGTTCAAGAAGCTTGCTTGCGTTGCATGCGTGGTTAAATGAAGCATCCGAGGTCAAACTCTCAGACAATCTTGGAATCGAGTCAGGCGACATGCACAGAATGGTCGAAATTGCAGACTGGCTGTCTTACTGCCTTTACGAGCTTGCAAAGCTTTTGGAGCGTGCAGACCTCCTAGAAGAGCTTGCGATGCTTAGAAAAAGAATAGTCTATGGCATAAAAGACGAACTTGTCGAATTGGTTCAGCTCAAAGGCATAGGCCGTGTCCGCGCACGCAAGTTATATGATCATGGCATAAAGAGCATAGAAGATCTTCACAAGATCGAGGTTGACAAACTTGCGCAAATAGACAAGATAGGCCAAACCATTGCAGATAATATTAAATCCCAACTGAAAAAAGTAAGGTAATTGCAAGAATATGTTATCGCGGCAGTGGTTACATCACTTGTGGCGTTTTTTGTCGTATTTGGTACCACGCCATTTCTGATACGGATATTCACAAAACGTAACTGGGTTGTCAAAGATGTCAACCGAATTGGCGGAGCTATGATACCGCGGCCAGGTGGCCCTGCGATAGTGTGTGGAATCATACTTGGCGAGATATCCCTGTGTTTTCTTTTTCCTGAAAATGAAATCACAAAAGAGATCATTGCAATTTCTGTTACAACGTCGATTGCGTTTGTTGTCGGGTTCATAGATGATAGGCGTGTAATGGGTGGGTGGTTCAAGCCTCTTGCACTGGCAGCTGCTGCAATTCCAATAATCATGCTTGGCGTGTATGAACCAAACTTGACGTTTCCGCTTTTTGGTGCAGTAAGGATTCCGGCCTTGTATCTTGGTGTGATTATCTTTATGATCCCAATTACCGGAAACACGATAAACTCAATCGACGTAATGAATGGGATTGCAAGCGGCTTCATGGTAATTGCATCGTTTTCACTTTCGATTGCATTGTTTGTCTTGCAAAATTATCAGGTAGCTATAATGACTCTACCTCTTGCATTTGCATCGCTCGCATTTTACAGGTACCATAAATTTCCAAGCAAGATTTTTCCAGGAGACTCTGGCGCGTTGACGCTTGGTGCTGCATATGGTACAATTGCAATTATAGGGGGTGTCGAAGTAATTGCAGCTATCGCTTTACTTCCGGCAGTCATCAACTCGTTTTTGTTTCTTTCCAGCGTCAAAAGAATTGTGGAGCACAGACAGATAAAGGGGCCAACGACTCACACCGATGATCATAAAATCATTGCAACAAAAGATGCGGACGCGCCAATAACTCTAGTAAGGCTGCTTGTTGCAAGTAAACCACTGACTGAAAAGGAGATCGGCTTTGCCATATTCAGACTTGCGGTATTTTCTGGAATCTTGGCAATAATTACGGCGTTCATGGTGGGAGTGCAGATATGGCCAAGTCAATGATCTACGCCTTTGTAGCAATAATGTGGCTCCTCATATTGGCAGGCGGAGGAATCCTAGTCGCACTAGTATCAAAAATAACCATACAGGGATATGGGGAAGAACTTGATTTCTTCATATCTTCTCTGATCAAAGCAATAATTGCAATTGTCTTGGTTGTAGGATGGATTCTGGTTCTTAACAAACTAAAAAATAAAATATTTCAAAAACAGATCAAGTAGACTTCCACTCTGATTGTTTTTTGTCGTATTCCTGTCTTGAGTATTTGGTTTTTGCAGGTATCCCGGCAACCACTGTGTTTGGCGGAACGTCCTTGGTAACTACTGCGCCCATGGCAACGACACTGTTTTCGCCAATGGTCACACCTGCTTTTATTACGGCCCTTGAACCGATTATTGCGCCATCCTTGATAATCACACCAATCATCTTCTGGCTGGGTGGGTAGGGATCGTTTGTAAGCGAAGCGGCGGGACCAATGAAGACGTTTTTGCCGATTCTTGAAAGAGGAGGTATGTAGACTAGTCCTTCTATCATGGTGTTGTCTCCAATTACAACATCGTAATCCACATGTGCAAGCGAGCCGATCTTTACATTGTCACCAATTACGGTGTTGTCACCTACATATGCAAAGTGCCAGATTTTGACGTTTTTGCCAATCTTTGCCTTTTCAGAAATAAAATTTGTTACCAATCTACAGATGCCATGGGTTTGCATGTTTAATTATTTTTTGAGGTAGATCGTCTTTGTTTTTTTCAAGAAACTCCATGTCTTGTTTTTTGTCTCGCAGCTCATCTGGGAGCATGATTGGGATCTCTTCGATTATCGGGTAAAACCTACTGCACTTGGAACAATAAAGGGCGCCTTCCAAAACCACTTGCTCTTTTGACTGCACCTCAAAGATCTCAAGTGGAAATTGCTTGTCGATTGGGCATGCCAACATGTCCATCATTTTCTTGTTCATAGCTCTAGATATATTGGAACTCCTTTCTGACTAGATAAAAGTGCTGCTTCTGCTATCTTGGTTACATTTACTGCATGGCTAGGTAAGACACGTGGCTCTTGCTTTAGCTGTATGGCATCAAGAAAGCTTTTGATCTCAAGGGTGAGTGGTTCCTGTTTTTCAGTTCGCGGTATTTCAGTACCCCCATCTTTTTCGATTCTTACCTCTTGCGAGATAAAGTCGCCAGAAATTATTCCATCGGTGCAGACAGCGTTGAAATGTCTTACGCGGGATGGTGTGATCCAGTTGGACGAGATTATGGCAACCTTGTTGTCTTTGAAGCCAAGCATTATTGTAGCAAAATCCTCGTGGTCGTGTCTTATTCTACCAGACCTTGCAAATACTACCTGGGGGGTGTCATCAAAAAGCCACATCGCGGTGTCTATGTCGTGAACCGAAGTGTCGTAAATTATGCCAACGTCCTTTATGTGGAGAGGCATTCGGTTTTCTCTGTGAAACTCCAGCATGATGAGCTCACCGTATTTTTTTGATTTTACAAATTCCTTTACCGTCTCCACTGCAGGGTTAAACCGTTCAATGTAGCCGCAGGTAAGCAAGACGCCGTTTTTTTTGGCCATGTCGGCAAGCATTTGACCTTCCTCCGACCTGTACGTCATGGGTTTTTCAATGAAGACGTTCTTTTTTTGCTGAATTACTTTGGAGGCTATGTCAAAGTGTGTCGAAGTTGGGGTGCAAACAAACACCGCGTCAAGGTCTTCGTCTTTGAGCATCACATCAACTGAATGGTAGTGGTTTACGCGGTATTTTTGGCCGATCTCTTTTGATTTGCTTTGGTCTGCGTCGCAAACTGCTGCCAGGACTCCAAGCTGTGACAGTACCCTTGCATGATTTTTACCCCATCCTCCTACTCCTATCTGAGCTATCTTCAAGCTAGTACACCGGCGTTAACCAGTCAAAGTATTTGTCGTTTTTTGCCATGACTACATCGGTATATGCGGACATTATTTCTGCTGTGATCTTGCCTGGCTTGCCTGAGCCGATCTTTTTGTCGTCGATTGATATGACGGGGGTTATCTCGGCAGCAGTTCCTGTAAGGAAAACCTCATCTGCCAAATAGATCTCGCCACGTGTGATTGTTTTTTCTTTGGCTGCATACCCCAAGTCTTCTGCTAATTTGATTACTGCATCTCTTGTGATTCCTTCAAGTGCTGATGATTCAAGTGGTGGTGTAAACAACGCGCCGTCTCTTACCATAAAGATGTTCTCACCTGGTGCCTCACTTATGTTGGCATTCAAGTCAAGCAGGATCGCCTCATCATATCCGTTGCGCTTGCATTCTTGAGTGGCCAAAATCGAGTTCAGGTAGTTTCCTCCCATCTTTGCAAGAGGTGGTGTGGTCAAATCACTAAATTTCCTCCATGATGAAATCCCAGCAGTAATTCCTGTTTTGTTAAAGAGATCACCAAAGGGGAACATGAATACTGCGACATGTGTTGGCGCTTCGTCGGTTACGTGCAAGTTTATTCCGTATTGGCCGACAAAGTAAAACGGGCGGATATAGCAGGATCTCTTCATTTTGTTTTTTTTGCATAGCTGGATTATCGCATTTTTTATCTGCTCATCAGAGAAATTAAGAGAAATAGAATAGAATCTACCTGATTGCCTGAATCTCTTGATGTGGTCATCAAGTCTGAATATGTTTAGGTTCTCAGAGTTCCAGTATGCACGAATTCCTTCAAAGATGGATGTACCGTAGTGAATCGCATGAGTGGTAATTGGCACCTTTGCTTGATCGAGTGTTGAAAACTTGCCGTCAAACCAGACAAACTTTGAAAGATTGAGTTTCATGAAATTTCTGCGGATTTGGTATTAATCTAGCTTGTCTTGAGGCTTGCTTTTGGGAACTTCATTCCAGCAATTCTCGTGGTCATATCTGGAGCATTTGCGTACCTTTCTACTATTGCCCAATTGTCTTCGATTATCTTTACTACTTCTTTTGGAACATCATTTTGCCAATCTGTCTTTTTTCCTTGTGCAGCTTCATAGAGCTTGTTTTTTACAGATGATGCAGAGATCTCCTTTCTCATGCCAATCTTTGGCTTGAGTCTGTATGCTTTGAGCATGAGGCCTTCGGTCTTGTCACCGGTGTAGGTGTAAAAATCCTCGTTGATTCCTTGCAGTATCTGGTTTCTCAGCTTCCACGAGTAAGGTGACAGCATGGGGGGAAAATACCTGAAAAATGGAGCATGAAATGTATAGTTTGAAGAAACCTCGATAGAGTCACCAAAAACTGCAAACAACATCTTTTTTCTTATCTCAAAGCTGAATGGGAAGCTACGACTGTTTATCTCGCTGCCGTTATCTAGAAAAACTACTGGCATTACCTTTACTTTGGCGTCTTTTTTTAGCTCGTTGATTATTTCTACATGAGCATTTGTAACCGGGTTTAGGTGTGCAAGGTAAATTGCAACTGTCAAACATCTTGGGTAAATTCTAGTCCTATTTCAACGCTTGAAAAATCTGGGGACGATGGGACTTGTACTCATCTGGGTTCAAGTCAGGCTCGAAAATCGTGTTTTTCGATGCCATTCTTGTACTCTAATAGTGGAGTTTGCTTATATTGTTTTATAATTCGCGTTTTATCTTTTGATTAAATGTTCACAACCAATTCATTGACTTTACTTTTTTGCTTCTAGATATATGCCGGGGGTGGGGGCTGACATGATTCGCATTCGCTGCCCTTGGTTTCTTGCTTTTGATACCGGGCATCCAATCCTTATTGCAATAACCTAGAGATGTGTTTTTTCATTTTTGTTTGAAATAAAACATTTCAAAGATCATGAATTCAAGTCGAACAGGATTGAATGATCAAATCTTGCCTAAAAAATGGCAAGAAAAACAATCCTGATACGTCTCATTTAAAATGAATTGTGCTTAAATCCCAATTACAGATTTAAATGTCTACACCATGACTGGTAAAAACGGCCAAATACTAGTCGGGCAGAACCCAACCATGACATCATCGACCCTAATGACTTTCTGCCTAGCTCTGAATATGCATCAAACAAATTAAGTTTATTGAATCATAAAGAAAAATCTTACAGTATACTGTTCTATAGGTACAATAAAAATTGAAGCCGTGTAGAAACCATCCCAAAATGACACCATAATTTCTTGTAATCCTGTAACAATTGTATGCCATTATTCGGTACATCGTCTCCCGGTTCTGTGTTATGATGTGTCTGGACATGATGTGTTCACCAAGCATTCTCTTTATCACACTAAATATGGTCTCTGCCTTGCTTCTCTGGTGGTACGATTCCCAGTCAAAATAACGCTTCATGTTCTTTCTGTGGAATCCTTTGGTTCTCCACACCTGCAATGATTCGTATCTGGGTCGTATGATGGTACGCCGTATGCCAAGGTTTTCTGTCATGATGTGATTGTTCTCAGAATCATACCCACGGTCTGCTACGACCGTACTGATGGGCGCCAGTCTGACAGCATGTTGCAGCAATGGAATAAAATCAACACTGTCATGTCTTCTGCGGTGCCGTATCTTTATACTATATATGATCTGCCGTCTCATGTCTGCACAGATAGAAACCTTGACGAATTTCCTTCGTAATCTGGCACGTTTTGTGTAATAGTAGAGACCTGCCCATGCGACAGCGCGGTGGAATCGATTCCTGCAAATAATTTGTGTATCCTAGTTTGCAGTAAAAACGATTCTAGGATTTTGAGCAGCATACCGTGCGTCAGTCTGGCAGCTGCCTTCTATGGTGGTGTAGTGTGGAATTCTGGACAATCCCAAGAATTCTATCACACCAAAGGCTTCTTGTAGGAATTCAACAAACCTACGGTAACTCTTGTGCTCGTATTGACGCA
>JBBIVI010000016.1:0-4582 GCA_037439825.1 Candidatus Nitrosotenuis sp.
TCAGAAATTGATTATTCTGTTATTAATTAGTTTACTAAAAAAAGAATCTAGATTTTTGCGAGTGCTCGCTCAATCATGTTTTTGTAGGCTTCCTTTGATGCGGCGCCGACTTGTTGTGCTATTACCTGGCCTTTGTGGATGAGCATCAGAGTCGGAATTGAAAATATGTTGTATTTTGCTGCCAACTCGTTTGCCTCGTCAACATTTACCTTGACGAACTCTACTTTGCCTTCATAGTCACGCGCAAGTTCCTCTACGACCGGTCCTACCATTCTGCACGGACCGCACCATTCAGCCCAAAAGTCAACGAAGACAGGCTTTGGTGAGTCCACGACCTGCGCTTGCCAATCTTTTGCGTTTGAAACGTGAGTAAGTGACATTACCAAAAATACTCCAACCTAACACACCTAAATATCTTCAGATGTGGTCTGGAGGAACTCAAATATACTTAAATTGGATCCGGCATTGTTGCACATTATGAGCTCAGAGCTCCGCCTCAAAAAATTGCGTGGATCTGGAGGATTCGTCATGGCGCAGGTTTCCGACGAGCAACAAAGAAAGGGAAACCTTGGAGGCCCCGACCTGTTTTTGGCCCCGGTAGGCAGAATAGAGCCTGAGCGGATTTCAAAATATTATTGTAATACTTGTGAAAAAGACTACGAAGGCAGCCCCAAAATAGAATACGAAAATCCAAACGAGGAAGTTGCACAAAACCTGATTCTGCTTGAGCGCGGCCAGTACATTTGTACAATATGCGGATCCACTATTGCCGAGTACAGAGAGTTCCAAAAACCAAACCAGCAGGCAGATGTCGGTCTTGCAAAACCAATGACGACCGAGCCTGTCATGACACCTACTCCTCCTCCGCCGACACCTACGTTTGCTGCCGCAATGCAGATGGACCCGCCTACACTATCAATGCCTGATGCGTCACCTGCAACCGAATCCGGCTCGATTAGCTCCATCGTCGGCATGGCAGTTTACGATGCCAACGCAAAAAAAGTCGGAGTCGCAAAGCAAGTAGGTATTAACTCCTCAAACCAAGTAGTTCTGATCATAACCCAGAACAACGGCCAAGACAAAGCAGTAGAATGGACTAAGATAAAAAAAATCGGTGAGATAATTCTGCTTGGAGACGAAACTTCCGGAGCTGGTGCAACAAGCAGTATGATATGCTCAAAATGCCACTTTGAAAACAAGCCGGGCTCCAAGTTTTGCGAAAGTTGTGGAAACAAGCTATAACATGAAACCCTCTGTCAAAAATATCGTAAAGGACGTAATCATAGTTGCAGTCGGCGTGGCGGCAATCTGGATAGGCCTACAACTTGTCTTTGGCACGCAAAATCCATTCTATGTTGTATCAAGCGGAAGTATGATTCCAGTACTTGAGATCTACGATGTACTGGTAGTCGACGGCAAGGTACCTTTTGAGGACATCAAGGTAGGCGATATCATTGTGTTTCACAGGCCAAGCGGACCCGAGAGGGTCATAGTGCATCGTGTAGCTGCGATTTTGGACGAAGATCCTAAAGTGGTTCGCACAAAAGGTGACGCAAACCCAGTCTCCATTCCTGGAACTGACTATCCGATTACTGATGAGGAGTACATTGGAAAGGTAGCATATGTGATACCTCAAATAGGATATGTCACAAGGATCCTGACACCCCCAATCAACTACATCATAATTGCAGTCATAATTGGAATCATGATTGTAAAGCAGTACTCAAAAGGCAAAAAGGATCAGCCGAAATTCGAGTCCACGCATCAAGACACGCCACCAAGTGAAGAATTTGTCAAGGCATCAGATTTGGAATACACCGATAAGATTGACTCCGATAAAAAAACAGACAGTGATCAGAACTTCAAATAGATTTCTAAAGTAGACAGAGTGATTTTCATCACAATACACATCTTACCGAAGCCAAATAACGGCAGAAGGTCATTGTAGGGATTACAACTTTCCGATTTTTTATTACTTGATTTTACCTATCAGCCGCGCTTTTTACACGGATAAGATCAATTGTAGTTTTGAGAGAGCGCTGAATTATTTCGTTATCTTAAAGACGCGCTTAAAGTAGTCCGAGTTTTCCGGAGACTCGTCTTCGTCTTCTTTTACGTTTGCAAGCTTTTTGGCAATCTTTTTCTTGTAGCCAAGCTGCATCTGGCGCGCAATCTGGATTCTTTGTGCCTGAGGTGAGCCTGCGCCGTGCATTGACTCTGTGAGGTACCCTACTGCGTTTCTCCCCAAAGTCATGTTTTCAATCAGTCTGAGAATTCTCATTCTGTTTTCAACATCCACACCTTTTCTTCCTGCAAGGTATTTTTTGAGGAGCGGGCCAGTCACTGGGTGCCTAAAGTCTTTTTCAGACGGCATTGTGACTACAATTCCGCCTGCGATGTCTTGTGCAAGTCTTGATATCTCGTATGGGAATCGTGTCACATTGTGCTTGCAGACGTTTGCAAGCATATCGTCGTTTAGCCATACACCGGACTTCATTTCCTGTGCTTGGTATGATGATGCTATTCCTGCTGCGTAAATCGACTCGTTGAGATGTGTCATCTCCACTAGTTTTTCTCTGATGTGCGAGACGTCTGGCACTCCGTTATAGTCTGCAATTGCTGCGGCTGCTCCAACCAGCACGTCGCCAAGGCCCGTCTTGCAGACATAGCTGCGCCTGTGGTAGCACGTGAATCTTTCAATCAGCATTGCCGCGTATTCGTATTCGCCGTTCATGAAGATGAGATCATTTGGAATGAACACGTCATCAAAGATTATCATTGCTTCTTGGCCTGCAAACTTGGAGTTGCCGGCATCAATGTCGCCATCCTCCATACTTCTTGTGTCACAAGACTGCCTGCCATAGATGTATGTGATACCAGGTGCATCCACTGGAATTGCACCCACAATAGCATAGTCCTTGTCCTTTTCTGTGAGACGGATGGTCGGCATTATGATTATCCAGTGTGAGTTGATGCATCCAGTCTGGTGAGCCTTTGCACCCCGGACGTAGACACCTTCGTCGGTTCTTTTTACAATGCGCACAAACATATCTGGGTCTGCTTGCTCTGATGGTGCCTTGCCCCTGTCTCCCTTGACATCTGTCATCGCACCACCTATGACGAGGTTTTCTTCCTGCATCTTTTTGATAAATTCAAGTAGTCTTTTGTGGTAGTTTGTGTGATATTTTTCATCAATTTCAAAAGTAACAGAATGAAGTGAGTTTAATGCATCCATGCCAACGCATCTTTGAAAACATGTGCCGGTAAGTTGTCCAAGTTTTCTTTGCATCTTGTTTTGCAAAACCAAGTCGTTTGCAGATTCTGCAATGTGGAGGAACCTGTTTACCCGCTTGCCGGAGATCTTTGAGAGTGGTGCTGCCAGATCTTCTTCGCGTGCCGCAAGATCGTATGTTTCTGCAACCGCGTTAATTGACGGCCTGATCATAGGATGATCCACGGGTTCTTTTACAAGCTCGCCAAAAAGATACACTTTGAGGTTTCTTCCCCTTAGGCTTTGGATGTATTCTTGGCCAGTCCTAATTGGCATACATTTTTTCCCTCGTACTGCTATAAATATGCAAACGATTCTCGCAATTATTTATTTTAACTCGCTTTAAAAACGGGCTAAAAATTTGATTTTGGTTCACGATAGACCAACTGAACTAGATCAAGGTTTGAGGTGTTTTGAGGTCTTTTTTGCCTTGTAGAATACCTTGAATCCGCTTTTTGACGCCTTGAGTGTTTTTACCACCTTGACTGAGATCTTGGCTATTTTGAATGCTGTCAGAAACGGGATGAGTGTCATCATTGCGATTTCGTGCCAGTGTTTTTTCAAAAACATCCTCCAGTCGTTTAGCTTTTTGTATTTTAGATAGAGATCTAAAATCAACAAGCCAAAGAACGCCCACAAGAGTACCTCAAAGTAGATCTCAAATTCGTGCGGGATGTGATACGGTGCCTCCTTTAGAAACAGGGATTCTGGTTGAAATGAGACAAAGCCGGCAAAGTAAATTATTGCCATTCCAAGCAGCACTGCATCAAGTGCCTTGAATGTTGAGCTGACCTTACCCATCCTGCCATCGTCTCTTTTAAAAAAATAAAAGCATTCCTACTGGGTAGTTAGGAATGCCCCGAGGCCTGCTCCGACGCCAATGCCCAGTACAAAGAATAGGGCGTCCCAGGCAATGACTTTCTTAAATGGAGCACGAACCTCATAGGTCCAATGACTCGGTTTGTCTTGTCCCACGGATACAAATCAACAAAGAAAATAATAGATTCTTGTAAGCTAGGTTGCTGAAAAATCAGCTAAGTTGTTGATCCTATCTAATATGACAAAATTGTATAATAGATACAAAATGAGAGTCGATTCATGTAGAAAATGTGGCGCCGATCTAAGAGAGTACTCTGATTCTGAGGCATGTGCAATATGCGGAAAAGAATACTCCCAATTCAAGTGTCTCAAGTGTGGCTTGGTGACTGAACCACAGTACCACATTCACACTGTTGCCACCTGCGTGGAGACCCAGTAAGAGGTGAAAATATGATTCAGAAACTTTCACAGCGATTTGCGGCAAAGAATGTC
>JBBIVI010000016.1:4596-12812 GCA_037439825.1 Candidatus Nitrosotenuis sp.
GGCTGGCATACTATTCGTTTATCGCTTGCGCGTCAGCCGTAGCAGTAATACTGACAGTTGTATTATGATAACTCGAGTTTTTACATATTTTTTAAGTACTTTGAAGAGTAATCTGTGATATGGCAAAGATTCTCAACAATGTTGATCTGGACAAAATATCACAGACTGTGGAAAACGGTAAAAAAGACAAATCAACTCTTCGAAAGCCAGTCAAGCTGCAAGGCGAATGGAACTTTGATCAAAGTAAGGGTTACCAGTTCAAAACCGAATTATCGTACGAGAAGGGAAAACAGGTAATCGAGGTGGACTCACCTTCTTTTCTTGGAGGAAACGGAAACAGACTTGGGCCTATGGCGTACTGTATTGCAGGAATAACGTCATGTTTTATTGGTACGTTTGTAAGCGTTGCGGCAACACAAGGTGTAAAGCTGACAAAGCTGACAGTGAATACCGAATGCGGCGTAAATTTTGCAAAGACCTTTGATATTTCAGATGAGCCGATTACCGAAGGTATTACATTTCAAATCGAGGCACAAAGTGAAAACGCAGACAAGCAAAAACTGGAGCAGATCCTAAGAATGGCAGAAGAGCGATGTCCTGCCATGTACAGCATGACCCACATAATCAAGATAAATGCTCAACTAAAATGAAATGATTTTTTCATAAAACAATAAAATCACAAAATCGTTCTAAAATGATCAATCTTAAATGTGATAAACACGTAATAATATTTCCAAGTGTGGGAAATGGTTTATACACAGGCATCTGGCAAGCAAGAAGAGACGCAAAGTATTACCTTCCGACTGCCTAAAAGAATTTTGGAGCAAATCGAGCTTGAGGCAAAGCAAAACAACGTATCTAAAAACGTCTTGGTAAGACAAATCCTAACAAACTATGTGGATTGGTTTAGGCTCTCAAAAGGGATCGGCATGATGCCGATTACAAAGGAATTGCTTGTACAGATGGACAAGCACATGGACATTGCGTCAATAAACAGTATTGTGGAAAATCTAGCTTCAATTATCAGGACTTTTAGTATCATAAGAATGGCAAATATGATCTTGCACTGTTTTTGACGCAATGTCCATGTATATCCAGATGTCAAATTTGCACATCGTGCACTTGAAAGAAAAAAACAATCATAGATTTTTGATATCGCATAACCTCGGAATGACTTGGTCGCTTGTTTTGGAGAAATTATTCAAGTCTGTGCTAAAAGAGTTTGTTCCGATCGAGAACATCAAACTCAAAACAACGGATGAGTCTGTGATTGTATTTTTAGCATTATCCGAAGACGATTAAATCACAAATTAAAAGAAAAATTGGTTAGTCTGAATTCTTTTCAGAACTATACACGTATGAGCCTGCCTTTTGTTGCAAATATTGTTACAGTTATGCCCACAACAAGTACCGTTGTAGCAATTGCACCAAACTCTGGAATAGCCGTAGTGCCGGAAATGGTAACTGTTTCAGTGCCTTTTGGGATTTGGGCCGATACTACTCGCACAGTTTCGTCGCCTGGCATGACATCTTGGTCGATGAGTTTGTCATCTGCATACACCATGAATAGTGAGTCCTCCGTTCCTTTCTTGGCATCCAATACAGATCTTGGGATGCTAATGGTGACCATGCCGCCGTCCTCAGTCTGTGTGTTCAGTATGAGTGCCTTGCTTTCGATGTCAACTGTAGCCGCAGATACCATCACGTCTTGGCCGTGAACCATCAACTCTCCAACTAGTGCCACTGGTGTCTGCATTGTAACTATTGGTATTGACATTGCAAAAGATCTCGGACCCATCACAAAGACCTTATCTTCGCCCTTCATCGATGCATAAAGCTTGTGCGTATCAGAGTCAACTGCAAGATCCCACGCCAGTGCGCCAGATTCGATCGTATTTGCTATTTCGTTTTTCTTTGTGTCAATTTTGACTATCTTGTTTTGCTGCAAATATGAGACATACACTTGGTGCTCATCAGAGTCTACTGCGACGGCCTGCGTATCGTCTCCTACCGGGATGGTATAGACTATTCTCTCGCTAATTGTGTCAAGGACTGTTATGTGGTGTGCTCCCCTGTGTGTGACATATGCGCGATGTTCCATGTCATCGATGTCTATTCCCCATGGTACGGTTCCGGTCTTTACGGTCTTTGATATTCCGTAGTTGCCGTCCTCTTTTTGACTCAAAAAGGTAACTTCGTTTCCTGCCATATTTGCAACAAGAACCTTGCCAGTAACTTGGTCAACCCTTAGTGCGTATGGATGTGGTGAAACTGGTATCTTTTGAAGTACCTCGTTTGTTTTTGTGTCGATTGTTGCAACATAATTTGAGTTGAAGTTTGCAACAAACAGTATGCCGTTTTTTTGGTTGTAATCCAATGCTACTCCGCCAGTCATGAGTGTGAGATATACCTGTGTGTCGTCTTGTGGAGAATGCCACACTGTAATTTCAGAGTCTGGGAGCTGTACTGTCTTAAGGTAGTCGCCTGTCTTCATGTCGTAGACGTCTACTCCTCCGCTCTCAAAGGTCGTAGCATATACAATGTTTTTTTCAGGTATCGCCTCTACTGCGACCACGCCCGAAGACGTAGTGATCGTATTTACGACCTCGTTTGATCTTGTGTCTATTACGGAGATCTCACGCTCCCCAAGGTTTGATACGAAAAGATAATCGCCACTAAGTGACATCTTCATTGGACTTGTGCCTACTGGGATCTCCTGCAAAACGTGATGCGCAAATGCGCTGTTTGCTGAAAACGTAATTAGGCACAAAGCCAGAATCACTATTGCTATTTTGCTTATCATTGAGTAATCATTTTTTTATCGAATAAAAAGAACAAAGCAGAATCTCATGCTTGATAATTGAAGAATTTCAAATACATCTAGTTTTGAGCGTTGGTATTGAGATAATAAAAAATAGTAAAGGCTACTGTTTTCCTGCGAATCCTTCTCTGTGTATCCAGTAGTAAGAGATCTTGTTTGTATCAATCCAGTAGGTCTCACTTGATGCGTCTACCATGATCTCCTGGGCACCGTCGTTAAATGTAACATTGTGTTTATGAAGCTCGATTTTTTCGCCGTTGTCAAGGCGTATCATTACTTCGCCGTTTTTGTCAAGTGACTCCTTTAATGCTTTGATATTGGACATTTCATTTACTCCTCAGTGAATAATTTACTTAAGACGATTTAACCCTGGTTTTGATTACTAAATTTGATAATCGGTGAAATGCGTCTTTTTCTTACTAGGTTTTGCTCTGACGCATTTGCATGTGTTAACTAGAAAAAATGAGCTCAGGGTTGAACATATGATGCTCGCTGCTGAACTCTATCCATGTATTCGCTGTGCACAATGGCTGGCATGTTGTATGATACTTGGATTGTCTCTCCTGGTTTTGCGTTACAGTTGCTCACAATTACGGGGTAGCCGTAGCTTCCTTCAACCACACACCCTTGTTTGGTTACGTCGACTACCGTTGCGCTCTCCGATATAGAGATCGGCAGCCAGTACCAGATAGGGACGATGGTTGTTAGAGCAAGAACCGTAAATGCTGTCAATCCAAGTGCCGTATACCATATCCATAATGCTACTTTTTGTTGGATTTGATTTTGCATTCTGTCTCCCTCAACAGTTATTTCGTCATCTCTTCATTTAACCAAAAGGAATACTCTGCAAGCGATTGCAGTCATGAACTTTTGTGACGAGATCTTGTCCTCAGCCTAGTGTTACAGCAAGGGCAGCGGATTTTCTGCCATTCCAAAAATACGGAGCAGTACGAACACCTTTTTTGGCCGTTTTCGTATCTTTTGCCGTTTTCTGTTGCATGGCCCTTGTAACGGACACAGATTCCTTTGCACGACAATGACATCGGGAGATTTAGGTGTGCATTGGATTAATTAGGTACGAATACATTGCAAGCGATTGCAGTTAAACTGAATAAGCCATCATTCCATTAGTGTGTGTTGAGTGCCAAAAAGACATCAAGTGTAACATTTCGAATCGATGAAAAATATGAAAAAGTGCTGCGAAAGATGGCAGAGGAAAAAAGAGTCAGCCTCAACACACTTGCAAACCAGATCTTTGGAACTTTTGCCGAATTTGACACATATGCAGAAAAATTTGGTGTTCTCAAAATTAGCACAGATACTTTTCGTAGGATTCTTGCCGCAATGCCTCAAAACGATCTCGCATTGCTTGCATCCAATTGCGGTAGCCAAGAAGCAAAAGAGTTTATTTTATTCAAGTGGAAGGAGATAAACCAAAAAACCGTAATAGAATTCATCAAGACCTACTTTGGGTACTGCGGGTACGGACAATGCGACATAGAATTACGAGATAGTAAGACTATGATCAGCATACACCACGATCTTGGAGAGAAGGGCTCATTGTACCTAAAGCACTTTCTTGAAGGCCTGATTGTGTCCACATTAAACAAAACATGTGATGTCATAACAACAAAAGACAGTGTTTCTCTGAATTTTGTAAATTAAGTCAATCGTCGCCAGTAAGAATGTGTAACAATACCAGCGATATCAAAAGCAGGATTAGGCCGAACTGGCCGTGCAGCAACCTGTTGAATATCTTGGTGTGTCTGGATGAGGTATAGCGTAACATCAGGCCACTTGCCATCATTACTGTCATCACTATTACAAGTGAAAGCGATATTGAATCAAGACTCGTAGATAGCAGAAGGCCGTGACTCATTCCTGCAAAATACCCTATTGAGTTAAACATGATGTGAAAATTCAGAATTGTTTTAAAATGAGATCCAATCTGCCTTGCCATCTGCAGAGAGGATCCTCCCACCTGAATCGCATACTTGCGATATTTGTTGATTGCAATAAACGGAATGTTTGCGATAACTCCACATCCCACTGCAACCCACCCGAGTGTCTCTGCTGGATCTTCTTCACCACCTGCAAAAGCAGCCAGAGGCGGCATGATCAGCAGTAAGAAAATGCAAGAAAACAAAAGTTTGGACATGTTTATTGTAGTTTCTTTGTTTCTCTTCTAGATCTCACTATTTTGAATACGGTGTACCCTACTGCCGCAATGATTGCACCGATTGTCACGTATAATATGGCCCCAGAGAACGGCGATGATCCTTCTTGGCGCTCTCGCTCTCTTTCCTGCACACCAAACCCTGATCCCTCTTCATCTTCTTCCTCCTCTTCCGCATATACTGCTAACGGGCTAATGCTACACGTTATGATCAAAAACAATGCAAATACTGCAAGGTGTTTGTTTTTCATTGTCTGTTTGGATTTCGTATTTTTTCAATATAAGGAAGAAATATGATTCTCAGCCGTGAGAATTTTTGAAAATTCTTTCTATTTTATGAGCAACGAAGAGTCAAAAGCCATTATGGATTCCTCTTAAGACGGCACATAATTTCGTGGATAACAGTTTGCTAGTCATAGAAGGATCCTAAGATCAATCAATTGACTTGATTGCTCAAATCAACTTTCTTCCTAGTTTGCTGTTATCCGAGTACGTTTGGTGAACATCATATAAGAAATTGATCACGAATATCAGATCTGATTTTCATATTAAAAGTTGAAAATTTTACATTTAGATATTACAAACTTAGTTTGATTCCACCTAGATACAGCTGAATCTCATATATTGTAAATATGAATGCCGCATAGATCCCAAAAAGAATTACACTATACCATTTTTTGATCTTTGCACGCCTAACAAACAGAAACATTACAAGAGGTGCAATGATGGCAAAGCCGATTAACGATGACAGTATGCCAAAGTTGACGCTAACGCTGGAAAATACAAGCACGATTCCCGAAACCAAGTGATGTTAGTGATGCATGAGCCAATAATATCACCAAGTGCCAAGTCAAGATGCCTACGCTTAACTGAGATTATATCAATTGTAAGCTCTGGCAGTGACGTCCCAATCGCAATTATGGTTGCACCTATTACAGATTCTCTTATTCCAGTAAATTCTGCAATTGAGGCTGCGTTGTCCACTATGAATTTTGAGCTGATTATTACAAGCGATATTCCTACAAAAAAGAAAACAAGTGATCTGAGCGCAGAACCCTTGACCTTTTCTTTTTCCTCAAACTGTCGGAATTTAAGAGTATAATACAAAAAGAAGCCAAAGACGGCAAGAAGTACAATTCAAACAAATTTGCTTCCTTCATGAGCTATTAACAAGACTAATGGAATTGCAGAGGAGGCAAGAAGTAATGGCAGTAACATCCGTAGTGTTTTGTGCTCTATTTGCCTAATCGGGGAAACAAGAAGAATGCTGAAATTAAAGCAATGTTGGTCACATTTGAACCAAATATGTCACCAAGGATCCCCCTAGAAGCAAAAAGACAATCCTGTCAGCATAATACAGTGATACTCTTCCTATGTCTGTTATGCTTGCCATGGGAAAAATTACGAGCGGCAAAAGCGCAGTAACATAAATTGGAATTGTTTCTGTGACCCACCACGTCCCCATCCACAAGGACAAGCCAAGAACTATTTTTGCTTCAAATGACAAAGCTTCTGAAGGGATTAGAAGAACCAGACTGAAAAGAAGCGGACCTAAAACAAATCCGATGTTTCTTATGTCTAGTTTTTGTTTATAATTCTGCACATTAGTGAGTTAGAAGTTATCAAATTATAAAACAAAGACGATTATCAAATCTGATATTTGAAGTAGCATCATCTACGATAATGATTTGTTTGTAAGATATTTTATGAATTAAAGATGAACCATATAGATTCAGATAATTTTTAGAAAAACTAGACTATGCTTTTTATAGTATTTTTTTCATACAAAAATAATTGATTACTGGAGCAATAATAGACGACGACAGAGATACTGTTGAGGTTTTTGCTGAATATCTCAAAGTCCTCAACGTAAATGTTGTTGCAACAGGTTACAATGGTAAACAAGCAGTAGAGATTTACAAAAAATACAAGCCGGATGTCCTGTTTTTAGACTTGATTATGCCAGAATACGATGGCATTTACGGGCTTGAGGAAATCAGGGCAGTCGATCCGGATGCCAAAGTAGTGATAATTACCGCAGACCTAAGAAAAGACATAGAAGACAAGTTGGAACGTCTAAATCCTACCGAGATAATACTGAAACCTTTTGATGTAGACAAGATAAAACTGGTACTAGATAAGCTCAAGATACCAAAAAATTCTGATTTTACAACAATAGATGTGAAAAAGGCTCTTGTCAGCTTTACAATAACAGAAGCACTTTTGAGGATAAGCCCTTCTGCTACAAACGAGGTAGGCGATCGCCTCTACGCAAAGTACCATTGTTATTTTTCTGACTGCCTTGAGCATCCGGAATATCTAAAGGATGTACTACATGAGATCTTTGGTGTCGGTTCCACATCCATAGTAAAGACAATCAAAGAAAACCTAGCAAAACTTGAGGATCAGCAACCAATTGCCAACTTTCTAGCAGTACTTGGTGAGTAGCTTGCAAGTCCAATTACCATCCTTTAACAAATTGTTCTTTGTGACTACACTATTTGCCGTTGCTGTGATTATATCTGTGGCAAACTATTTTGGCGAGTCGTACGCCATACTGAGTTCAAATCTCTTGAATTTGTTCATCACGACTCCGTTGATCGTAGCTGTCACAATGCTTTTGGTAAGAGATAAGATACGCGGCGATTTCGGCAAAGCATGGTTTTGTTTTACATTTTTTATTGTAATGTGGTTTGTAGCCGAACGCGTCTGGACTGTATATGAGATGGTATACCAGGTGGATCCCTGGCCGTCAGAGGCAGACTATTTTTGGCTGGCCGGTTATCCGTTTTACTTTGTCTTTACATTTTATTATCTCAAACCATTTAGGAGCTCAATTCCCAAGCCTCTGATTTTGTCAGCAGTCAGCACTGCAATATTCATTGCCGGGTTTTTGGCGTATTCGATATTTGAAGAATCAGGCCCAACTGATTTTGAAACCCTGCTTGGTGTTTCATACCCCATACTCGATGCAGCTTCAATTGCACCAATAATCATAGGTTTGTTTCTTTTCATGAGAGGGCAGGTGAGTTTTCTGTGGTCGTGTTTGTTTATTGGAATGTTGTGCTTTGTTGTGGCCGATTATGGGTTCATTTTCCTTTCATTAGATGAAGAATACCACACAGGCCATCCCATCGACATTCCGTATCTTTGGGCCTATCTTTTATTTTTGCGAGGCGCTAGAAATTATGCAAAGATCTTCAAAATTCGCAATACCAA
>JBBIVI010000017.1:0-8816 GCA_037439825.1 Candidatus Nitrosotenuis sp.
CAGGCCCAATAGGCGAGACCATATCTGCACAAGTAGTGCCAGAGTTTGGTCCAATTGCAATGATGATTCTTGCAGTAGCCATAGTAAGCATAATTGCTGTCACAGCAAGATCTAAAGTGATTCCAAAACTTTAGAATTCTTTATTTTCTTTTTATCATTGCAATTACTGCAAGTATTACACCGGCTGCACCTAGCGCGAGGCCGAATATCGCATAGTCGTATGACTTTGATATGTCTACATTGCCGACATCGACGCCACCGACTCTGGACTTGAGATCACTTACGTCTTTTTGAAGTGACGACATGGCACTTTTTAGCTGAGCTACATCAGACTGGCCTGCTCCACCTGTTGGAGGAAATGCCAAGACGTCGAGGCTTTCTACGTCTTCGATGTCTACCTCTTCATTGACCGGCACGCCGTTGATTGTACCCTGTAGTCCTATAGTAATAGTGCCGACTTTGGTTGGGATTATCTTTGAATAGTAATGTCCTGCCCTTACGTCGGAAAGAACATCAAGCGTCTTTGTCACACCTCCTGACTTGACGGTAGCAGTAAGATCTCTGAAGGCATTAGTTACTCCAGAAGACACACCTTCGCCCTCTTCTGTCGTGATTGAAAAAACAACTGCATTTTGTTGGGTTACAAGTGGGGGCTCGTCCCTCCAGCCAACCTCAATTACAAACTGATCGACAGTGACGGTTTTGTGAGCAGACGCTACAGACAGCCCAGATGTAAAAATTACCAAAAACATCGCAACTAGTAGTTTCTTCATGCAAATTGTTATTTGCATTTAAGTTATTTACTTTGTGCAGACTGGTAGAACTCTCAAAGAGATAGACTGTTTAAATTAGCAAAACGATCACTGAGTATTAAATTGAAAAAGCTTCTCATCCTCCTGTTTGTTATTTGTACAACGATTCCTGCAGCTTATGCACACCCTGTAATTGTGGATTCTAATCCGCAATCATCTTCTACCGTTCCTGCAGGGACCACCCAGGTGATAATTCGTTACTCTGAGGCAATAGAGATCGAATTTAGTGCAATCAAGGTATTTGACGGCAACGGTAACCAAATAGACAACAAGGATACAAAATATTTTGATGGTGAGTCATCTCTTGTCGTCACCACGCCTCCCCTTTCGGACGGCATCTATACGGTAACAAGCAAAGTGCTATCCAGAGTAGACGGACACCTAGTTGACGAGACTCTTGTGTTTGGTGTAGGAAACGTGAATGTTCCGCCTCCAAAGCAAAAAGACATCACAGAGTCAATTTATTTTCCAGAAGCCGGATCTAGATTCCCGGGTATAGTGGGCCAAGTCATAGTGCTGGGAGCTTCCATATCTTCGCTTGTGATGTGGAAGACGGTTGAAAAAAAGAATTCCGTCAAGCAAAATATTGCAGAGTTGCAGAAATTCTATCACACCAAGTTTTCTTCCATTACCGGCGTTGGTTTGTTTTTGGTTTTTGCGTCAAACATCCTGATGCTGGTGGTCCAGACAATACGCCTGCAAGCTTCGGCATCGGATGTCTTGGAGACATCGTTTGGCTCAATTTGGATACTGAGGATGTCAGTCACTGTAATTCTGCTTGCAACTTGGTTCCTAATGGAAAACAAGGCATCCGTATCACACAAAAAGCAAGTAATGGCGTTGGGGCTTTCCCTTATTCTGATTGGTACGACCACACTGATTGGTCATGGTACCGCAAGTGAACAGCTGTCTGCTCTGATGATTGATTACGCACACAATCTAATTGCATCGATATGGATTGGAGGCGTCATCTTTTTTGCCTTCATACTTTTGCCCACCTTTGCAAGACTAGATGGAGTCAAAAAGGAACAACTCTCACTGCTGATGATTCCAAGATTTTCTTCGATGATCACAATTTCGCTTGGCATCATAATAATTACTGGACCTACGCTTTTGTGGCTGCTTGAAGACGACCTTGATGCGTTGAGTCAGTCCTACTACGGTCTTTTGATAATTGCCAAAATTATAATTGCGTCTGTGATGGTGGCCCTTGGCGGCTACAACCAGATCAAAATACAACGCACTGCAGAAAAGAAGATTGCTTCAAACGAGATTGCAGTGCACAAAAAACTCAGAAGATCTCTAAAGACAGAAGCAATACTTGGAATAGTTTTGCTTGGAGTTGTTGCACTTTTGACGAACTCATCACTTCCAACAAGCCAAGCGCAAGAAGAAACTCAGCAGGTAAGATATGGTTTTGACACAACTGCATTTTCCGAAAATGTCAGATTTGATGTAAGAATAGAGCCATTTAGCAGCGGAGTCAACAGCATCGCAATTTCGGCATCAGATCTACAGGGAAACCACCTTGATGATCTGAGTGCAATTAAAGTCAAGATTTCAAATCCTCAGAAAAATATTGCGCCACTTGAAATTCCCTTGGCAAAAATAGAAGCAAGTAATGTTTATGAAGGAAGCATTACCTTTGGATTTTCAGGCAAGTGGAATGTAGAGCTTGAGGCACAGAGAACAGAGCATGCAAATGAGGCAGCAAGCTTTGTAGCATTTGTAAAGCCTCATGTCTCTGAGCTAAAGACAGAGATTGTAGAGTATGGTCTGCCAGACAATGCGGCACCATTGTATCCTGCGTATGATGGTGACGACACTATATGGATAAGCGATACATCAAAGTCAAGGCTGTGGAAGTTTTCAATATCACAAAAACAGTTTACACCATACGAGTTTGAAGGACAAACCACTGTATTTCTCAAGCTAGTCGACGGCAAAGTCTGGTTTACTGACACCCCAGACAGCAAAATAGGATATTTTGATCCCAATACAGAAGAGTTTCATGTGATTCCACTTCCCACAAAATCGATTCCAATTTCTTTAGAATCAGATCTCGGCGGCAACATATGGATTGCACTAGTCGACAGACACATGTTGCTAAAATACAATCCGCATACAAACGAGTTTGAAGAACATGCTACAACCACAGGCCAATCCGGCCCAGTTGCGCTAACAAGGGACGCAGATGGCAGTATTTGGTTTGCGGAATCTCAGGCCGGAAGGCTAGGAGTGATCAATCCTCAAACTGGCGATATGCACGAGTTTATGCCCGATACCCCACTGAAGGAGCCTTTTGCGTTATTCATCGATCATGACGGTAACTTGTGGATTTCAGAGCATGCTGGATTGAGCATAGTCAAGTTCAACCCAATTTTGCAGGCGTTTGAACGTGTTCCTATAAAAGATCCAAACGCACTTCCGTTTGGCCTTGTCCAAGACAAATACGAAAACATCTGGATCGCACAGCATACCTCAGATAAACTTGGAGTGTATGACCCGCACAAGGACGAGTTTGTAGAAGTAGATATTCCTACAAAGTCCACCTTTACGCAGTTTGTGACTGCAGATAAAAACGGAAACGTCTGGTTTGTCGAGCAGCGAGGCAACAAGATAGGTAGCGTCACCATAACCGAGGGTCCCTCACTAGGTGTAACGCAAGCGCCAGCAGGTTTTGAGCTTCGCTACTCTGAATTTGTGTCTCCTTTTGTTTCTGCAGGAATAATTGCCTCCGCTCTATTTTTTGTAAAAAGCATCCACGACAAACGCAGATTGGACTCGCTAGTGGATGACTTTGAATAGTTTGTTCTTTTCGAACGACGTGGCGGTATTATCCCACTTGACGTAATTTCATTTATGAAAACTGCCGACTCGGAACCAAGAAAAGGTGCAGGTTATTTTGCAAAACGGCTAAAGGAAAAAGGAGTACATGTGGATAAACCAAAGAAAAAAGAAGACACACAAAAACCAGAACAACCCAAGGCGGGACAGATATTTGAAGAAAGTACGAAATCGATTGCAGCCATGGCAGGAGATATGAGTGAGACTGCAAAGATGGTATCATCAATGAGGGAAGGTATTCAAAGAGTCAACAAGATCGCCAACATACTAAATTCCGATAACCCACTGTGTGATACTCAAGGTTGTAGCTATGATGGTGTAAAGTTTTCTGTTGAACAGAATCCAGACTCTGAATCGCAGACTGAAACCAACCAGATTACTTTATCTACACAAGACGAAGAAAGAATTGCAAACATAATATCAGAATATGCGAAAAAAAATATCTCAGCTATGAGATCCGATGCAGATCTGATACGACGTGAACTGCAAGAGTTCAGAAATAACTTAAAGCAAAAAGAATCCGAATTGACCGATTTTAAGAATGTACTAAATCATGCAAGGACGCAGACAAATGAGCTTACCTATAATTCAGAGCACACAGTACAACAAAATTCTGACGATCTACAACAATTTTCAGAGTTTGATATTGCTACTTCGTCTCCTGATTCGATAAACGAATTGCAAGAATTTGACAAGTTTGCTACCATACAACGTCAAATAAAGGAAGGCGAAAAGAAACTTTTGGAGCTTCGCTGGAAGATGAAAAAAATTGAAATGGAGTACCAACAAAAAGCTATACAAAAAGAAGAATTTGGCAATATGACGGCTGAAATTCAGAAATTGGAATTAAAAAGGGATCAGCTGAAGGCCGAGATAAGAGATTTAGAAAATCAGAACAAAGAGCCAAGACAAGAGCTCAAAGATCTTCAACAAAAGATAGAACAAGCCAAAAAAGACTACGAGGAAAAGCTTGCTGCGAAAAAGGAGCTTGATGATGTCAGGTCGATTCTTGACTATCTCAAGCTGGACAAGGAAGCGCTCAAATCGGATCTGGAAGAACTAAGAGTAAAAATCAAGCAGGTTGAAAAAGAATACGAAGAAAAAAAGGCCGCAAAAGACCAGCTTGAAGACGTTCGATTTGAGGTCTCTACACTAAAAGCAGAAAAGGATACACTTGGCGCCGAGCTGGAACAGCTCAACTTGAGAATTAAGAAGGCGGAATCCGAATATGAGGAAAAAAAGGCAGAAACGGAAAAACTTGGAGAGCTGAAGGCAGTCATTACGCACCTAAAGATAGAAAAAGAAGCAATAGAAAGTGAGATTGCGGATCTGAAGGCTCGAATTAAGAAGGCGGAGTTAGAGTACCAACAGAAAAAGGCCGCAGTTGAGGAGTTACAAGAGGTACGGGAGATCATCGCTTACCTCAAGCCGGAAAGGGACTCACTTAAAGTGGAATTAGAACAGCTTAGAGACAGAATACAAAAAACTCAAGACACCTATGACCAAATAAATGCCAAAAAAAGGGATCTCCAGCTAGAATATGACGAGTTGAAGTTTAAGCTTAGAAAGACAGAGTCCGAATATGAGTAAAAAAAAGACTTTTCACGTTTTACTAGATAGTTGCTCGACAGATTTTCGCCCAACTATTCCGAAATACTTTGCAACTAATACACCGACCAGAATTGCTACTGAGATCATTACTATCACTCCGGAAGGGGTGAGATCCCAGTAGTACGACAATACTATCCCGCTGACTACCGAAAATACCGATATTGACATGGATATTGCTATTGTTTTTTTGAATCCCTTGCCAAACATCATGCTTGTCATGTTTGGAAGCACGATCAGCGCAGAGATCATCAGTATGCCAACAAGACGCATAGACGTAATTACTGTGACGCTTGCAAGCATGACAAAGATGTAATTTAACCTATCAACGCTTACGCCACTTACCTTGGCTTGTTCCTCATCAAATGTAAGATGCAATAGTTGTTTTCGAAGGGCAACAACTGCTGCTATCACTCCCGTACTTATTGCGAGTATGGACAGGGTGTCTTCGAGGCTTACCAAAAGAATGCTGCCAAACAAAAAGCTAAACAAATCGACTTTGAATCCATCTGTGATGCTAATCAGCAGGACTCCTATTCCAAATCCAGATACCAAGAGTACCGCTATTGCTGCATCGCCTGAGATCTTGGTATTCTTTCTAAGCTTTGTTATCCCTAGTGCACCAAGGACCGAGACTGCAAATGCAGTCCAAAGAGGGTATACACCAACCAACATCCCGACAGATATTCCACCAAAGGCCATATGCGATACAGCGTCACCAAAAAGCGAGTAACGTCTTAAAACCAAAAAGACTCCCATCAAGGAACAAATTATCGCAATTGCAATTCCGGCAACCAATCCTTTCTGTACAAAGCCATAGCTTAGAATCTCAAAGCTCATTTCTAATCATGATCATGCATGTGCATCTGCATTGCGGATTCGGTGTACGTCTTTAGAAGTTGCTTGTTTGAGAAGAATTCCTCTTTGTGTACATGGAAGAATAGTTTTCTGTTCATGCATGCAACTCTGTTTGCAAGCTTTGAGATTGCTTCCAAGTCATGTGATGACCACACAATAGTGATCTTGTTTTCTTTGTTTATTTTTTGCAATAAATTGTAAAATTTTGTCTGTGATTCTACATCGACCCCAGTTACGGGCTCATCCAGTATCAATAAAACTGGATCTTTGACCAGCGCTTTTGCGATAAAGACGCGCTGCAGTTCACCACCAGACAGTTCACCAATTCGTCTGTCTTTTAGAGATTCTACTCCAACTGTACGCAATACCTCGAGGACTTTTTTGTTGTCGCTTTCCAGCTTTTTGTATATCCTATTCCACTGGTAACCACATTTTTGCAAGAGTGCCTTTCCTTCTTCCAGTTTTTTTTCTGGCACCATTCCCATCGAAACCACCTCTTGGACGGTTACAGGAAAATTCTGCTCAAAGTTGACCTTTTGGGACACATATCCAATCATTGGGAGCAGCGGGTGATACTTTTTGTCTTCATATCCGAAAATCTTGATTGTCCCGCTATAATTTTGCAGACCTATTATTGCTCTAAAAAGCGTGGTTTTTCCCGCACCATTGGGACCAACTATTCCAAGAAGGTCGCCTTCCTCCACGTTGAAATTGATCCTATCCACTGCTAAGTGGCCGTTGTATTTTATCGATACATTAGATACTTCGAGGACGTTCATTTGCAATCAAGCGCTACTTTGAGGTTTTGTAGGTTTTCCTCCATTTTTGTAAGATATGTTTTGCCAGCTTGGATCTCATCTTCTGTAAGGCCTTCTATTGGGCTGAGGATCATTACTTGAACTCCTGCTTCATCTGCAAGAACTTCAGCAAGCCTAGGATCGATTAGATCCTCGGCAAATATCACAGTAATTTGGTTTTCCTTTACAAAGTCTACAAACTCTTTTATCTCAGACGCAGTTGCTTCGGATTCTGGCGCAGTACCAGACAGGGCCATAATGTTCAGGTCGTATCTATTGGCAAAATAAGTGAATGCATCATGAAACGGCATGAAAGTATTTTTGTTGCAATTTGATAGCTCCGATCTGATTTTAAAGTCAAGATCATCAAGTTTTTTATTATAAGCCTCTGCGTTTTCTTTATAGTATTCTGTATTTTGTGGATCTGCCAGGACCATCGCATCTTTGATTTTTGTGACTTGATGTTTTGCCAGTACCGGATCCAGCCATACATGCGGATCATACTTTGATCCATCTTCACCGTTTGCAGATTGTAACAAAGTTACACCATCCGTACTTTCCACGAATATCACGTTGTCATATTCGCCAGAATCAATCAGTTGTTGTACAAACGGTTCAAAGCCAGCTCCGTTGTAAACAAATACATCCGCTTCTTTAAGCTTGAAGATGTCACCACTGGTCGGTTCCCACTCGTGAGGTTCTATACCAACTGGGATAAAAGTGGTAACCTCTGCTTTGTCTTGGCCTATATTTTTTGAAAATTCGTAAAGTGGATAAAATGATGCAATGACTTTGAGTTTTTCAGAATCTTGAGTTGGCATAGTATCAGTTGCTATATCTTTTGGTAGTTGTGTAATCACAATGATTACGGCTGCTAAAACGAGTCCGCCTCCTATTGCAGCCAGTATTGATTTTCTCACATCATTTTATGCGTAAAATTATTAATAAATCTATAAAAAGTTAATAATAATTATGACTATATTTATAAGAAATTTAATAATAAAACCGACATGCCGATCGTTTCAATATCATTAAGCGACGAGCTTCTAACTGAGCTTGACAAGCTGCAAAAAACCATGGGCTTTACTGGCAGGTCCGAAGTCATCAGGGCCGGAATACGCAGCTACGTCTCTGAAGAAAAACAAAAAGGTGAGCTTTCGGGAAGTCTTCATGCAATTTTGCTTGTTGTCCATAACGACGAGTTTGATGATATGATAGCAGGCATCAAGCACAACTTCGAGGATCTGATCATCACACACCTTCACAGCAAGATCCATGGCAACAAGTGTGTAGAGTTGTTTATGTTGGATGGCGAAGCAGACAGAATTGGTGCAATTACCCGTAACTTTAAGATAAATAAAAAAATGGATACCGTCAAACTGGTAACACTATGAAAAAATTCTTGTTGTCGGCTCTGTTTGGCAGTATTTTGTTGATGAGTGCTCCATTGGCGTACGGCCACGGCCTTGGCCTTGACACGATAAGATCAATCAACATTGGCGACAGAAAGCTCAACGTAACAGTACAGATCATCCCTACCGCGTTTGAAGAGAGTGTTGAAAAAAAGATCATTGTGACGACGTCGGATGCCGTAACCAACCTCAATTTGGATAACGTAACCATGTTGATTGGTTTGTATCACGATGGAAATCTGGTTTTCGAGGACCATTTTTTTGCCGACGATGGAAAAATCATCATCAATGTACGGCCTACAGAGAGTGAGCCGAAAATCGTTGCGGACTGGAATCGTGAAGTTGGTGCGTGGTACGCAGTCGAATCAAACCCTGCAGAACTAGTAGGCAACGCATTCACAACCGGTGGCCTTTACCATTTTGAAATCATTCTTGAAAGCATAAACGATTCAGGGAAAGGGCTCGCCAATATGAATCCACTT
>JBBIVI010000017.1:8826-12489 GCA_037439825.1 Candidatus Nitrosotenuis sp.
GACATTGGCTACAAGTCACTTTTATGATCAGAAAGATGGGAATGGAAATACAGTAGAATTTGGAATCAAATCATATTATGACGAGATATCCAGCTTCGAATATGATTCTGATGCAAAGGTGGTTACTTTTGAGATGCCGTTTGACTGGACTGAGCAAAACATATCCCATGTACAGGTCGTCCACGAAGAGGTTCACTTTCCAAAAGAATTTGAAGAGTTTTTTGCGCCAAGCTATGTAGGAAAGCTCAACGGAATCGAGTTGTTCAAGTCATCCATAACCATAGACGACTATACATCAGAAGATCAGCGAATCGTACATTTTGTACTTTCCCAAGATAATCTCCGGTACCTAAAGCAGGCTCAAAAAAGTTCTGGGATAGACCCTCATGGCATGGTGTTTATGCTGGAGCCAAATGATGAGTTAGTCTTTCCAGTGGTTGCGATGACAAGAGATGAAAGCATCCAAGTTGATCTTTCCTGGGATCCGGTAATAATTGAGCCAAACAAGAACACCAAATTCATCTATACCTTCAGAGATGCCAAAACAGGCGATCTTATTCGCAACACCTCTTACGACTTTGTCATCCTCCAAAACGGAAAGGAACTCTACAAAAAATCTGCCAATGCACAAATAGGCAGCGACTTTGCAGACTATACTTTTTCCGAATTACAAAAAGGTCCCACATCAATTAGATTCGAAAACATTGGTGGAACTGGCAAGCAAACCGAGTTTGCCATCACGGTGGTGCCCGAGTTTGGTCAACTCGCTTTGGTCGTGCTGTCTTTTGCCCTAGCCACCTCTTTAGTTGGAACCAAACTCAGGGCTTAGTGCTTTTGGAGTAGTTTTTTCGCATTTACTGGATCCAAGATGATCAACATTCGCATCTTTAGATCACTTGTTGTGAAAAATTCTGCAGTGCATGCTACAAGAGATTGTGTCTCTATTCCTATATCCATTGCAGGAAACTCTAGAAGAGATCTGAACGTATCGACTGCAAAGCCTGGAACGTCCGAGGCGGTCTTGAAGTCCTGCTCATTTGATAGAGCATTGAAAAACGAACCAGATAGTATGTTTCCAGTTTCCGAAAGCGATGATTTGCTTAATTTTGTAAATGTGCCAAGATTTTTTTTGCCAAGCAGTTTTGCTGCAAACTTTTTGCCGTCCTTTTCTGGCATGTAATATAGGACGCCTACGTTGATGTCGCCTGTTTGCTTTAGATACACGGCTGACATGTTTACGGATTCTGAAAATGCAGGCGTCAGCTCGTCAAGCTCAGATATGTCAAGTAGTGTAGTTTTTCCAATTTTGTATTGAACCGGCTCGCCCAAAATTATGGATAGTGCTTCAACTGTTTTTGTGGAAATGCATCTGGAAAAAATTTCAGAGATGCGTTGAAGATCCTGTTCTGTCACGGTAAGGGCTTGCAAGATTTTCGTTCCTATCTTTGCCTTAGCACCTTGTTTAGAACAAGTCCTACGTTGCTTCGATCAAATGGTTTTACAATATAGTCTCTTGCACCAAGCTTCATAGCATCTTGGACTATCTGTTTTTGTTCTACAGATGTGACCATGACCACCTTTGCTGCAGGATCTATTTTCATTATAGCGCGTAACGCTTGAATTCCATCTGCCTTTGGCATGTTGACATCCATTGTTACAAGATCTGGCTTTTGTGTCTGGTATGCCTTGACTCCTTCAACGCCGTCTGCTGCTTCGATAATTTCTGTTGCAAGACCGTTTCCCTTTATGATGTCTTTGAGAACAGTTCTCATAAAAGACGCGTCGTCAACTACTAGGATTTTCTTTGCACCGTAGCTCATTGTTTGCTACCCTCCATTGCCTGTTGTATTTCGGAGTTGGAGTCTTCCAAGAACGCGACTGCATCAATTAGGACGATTAGCTTTTCGTTGTTTTTGACAATGCCTTTGATGTAGTTGTGAGACTCTAGAACCGCCTGTGGGGCTTCCTCTATGTCCTTTGTCTGTATTCGCATTACTTGGTCCACTTCGTCGACTAGGAGTCCCGTGAGTGAGCCGTTGACATCGGCAACCAAGATTCTCTGCTTTGAGGAGTTTGTACCCTCCGAGCCAAGTCCCAGCTTTTCTTTGACGTCGATTACTGGGATTATGAGGCCGCGCAGGTTCATTATTCCTTTGACGTAGGATTTAGCTTTGGGGATTTTTGTAATTGATTCGACCGCACGAATCTCTCTTACCTGTTCGATTGGTATTGCATATTCTTCTTTTTTTTGTCCGTCTGTAAGACAGAAGGTAACTGCCTGAAATGAATCAAATGAAACTATTTGTGCAGACATTAAAACACCTTCTTTGTCCCGCCTAGGGCTAGCAACTTGTTTACTAAACTCATGTTGTTTCTTTTTATCATAAAATAATAATCTCCAGTATGTTTGCAGTGATCACACAATTCAAGTGGATCATATTTTAGAAAAATCATTTCTGGCCCCCCAAAACCGGTAGTTTGGCATAGATTCTCTCTCGAGGCATTATACATGTAAAGAGTTTTGCTGCTTCTACCCCCATCATAGTTTCATCTTGTCCTATTATCAAATAGCCGTCGTTTTTCAAGCTCTTGTGGAATTTTTTGAAGATGAGCTCCTGTGCTGGCTTGTCATAGTATATGAGTACGTTTCTGCATGTAACTAGGTTGATTTGTTCTGTTGGTAAAGACAAAATATCCCCATGTTCAAAGTTGACAAGTTCTTTTATTTGCGGATTGACTTCGAATGTTCCTTCACTTACTTGAGAAAAGTATTTTGTGATCATCTCGGCTTGTAGGTTCTTAAGACTTTGAGATGTATAGCGGCCCTCTTTTGCTTTTTGTATTGCGTCTTTACTGATATCCGTTGCAGTTATGCTGAACTTTAGGTTTCTTGTTGCAGGCGATTCCTTTAGCATGATTGCCAAGCTGTATGGCTCTTCACCACTTGCGCATCCGGCGCTCCAGACTTTAAGTGTCCTGTTGGTTTTTGTTATTTGTGGTAGTACCTGCGAGGCCACAGACTGCCATACGAATGGATCCCTGTAAAACTCGGTGACATTAATTGAAAAACTCTTGAACAGCAATGTCGCCTCGTTTAGGTCATCTTGAAGTAGCTTTGCATACTCTGAGCCGTCTTGGACGCCGACACTCCTCATCCTTGCGCTTATGCGTCTATTTAGAAAGGGCCTCTTGAATTGCCTTAGATCTTTTCCTAGTTTTTGAAGCATTATCTTTTCGATTTGGGTTATGTTTTGATCCGAGATCGTCTCACTTAAGCTCAAATCACCATCACTCCTTTTGTCCTTTCCCGAATAGTCATCTTACCACTGGACACATCAAATGTTACCCAACGACCGTTTTGAGATCCCACATCTTCTGAAAGCAACTAGATTTTTTTCTCCTTGAGTGCAGATCGTATTGCTTCTATATTCCTCAAGCCGATGTTGAACATGTTTTGTTTGCTTTCATTTCGGAATACGTTTGCTCCTCCTGCCATTTTGGCCTTGAGTCTTATCGGATTGGCACCGTTAGAAGTGAGCCTTTCCATCAGTACTTTTAGTGCGACATCAGCAAACTTGCCTTCAGGTTTTGGTACTGGATCAGACGTATTGTTTTTTGGCAACATGACATGCGCCATACCAGCAACCTTTGCAACGTCATCGT
>JBBIVI010000018.1:0-12429 GCA_037439825.1 Candidatus Nitrosotenuis sp.
CCTTTGATACTGCGTCACGTGACGCAGTATCAAAGGAAGCAGTCGACTACATGGGCGAGAGAATCAAAGTATCATGGACAAAGCCGGAAATAGAACACAAAGTCAAGGGGGTGATGGCACTTTCTCCAGACAGAGAGACTGCAATTCCTTTTGACGGCGACGGGTATTTACTAAATAGACAACAGCTTCCGCAGACACAGTACAAAGAGTCACAAAAACGCGGAATCAATGTAGAATTTGAGATAAATCTGACTGGGCTTTTGTATGATGGAAATCAAGTGGTTGGTGTGGAGGGCTTAAGTAAAAAGACCAATCAACCTTATAAAAAAACGGCCAAGGTCGTAATTGATGCTACCGGTGTCACATCTATGCTGAGAAACCAGATAAAAAATACGACAAAGATGGAAAGGAAGATCGATAGAACGGACCTTGAATCAACTGGAAGACACATCATGTATTTTGATCAGGGAGAAGAAGACTTGACCGAGTTTGATCCTGATTATTGTTTGATTCACTTGGATCAGGATATTGCCCCTGGTGGATATGGTTGGGTCTTCCCAAAAGGCAAAAACAAGGTAAACATCGGCCTTGGAGTTGAAAAAACGCTTTTGGATAAGAGAAATAAGAGACTTGGCAAACACGACGACGTTACAAGTCTGATAAACCAATATGTTGCAAGAAACCGGGCAATCAAAAACCCTCGACTCTCAACTGATCCCGAGGACGCACACAATGCAACAGGAAACTTTCAGGTATCAGTGAGACGACAAAACGATTGTATGGTTGCAAACGGATTCATGTTGGTTGGTGATTCTGCATGGATGCCAAAGCCACTTGATGCAGGAGGAATAGGGCCTGCACTGATTGCTGGAACCATCATAGGCAAAAATGTAGTCAATGCGATCGAGTCAGGTGATGTCACAGAAAAAGGACTGTGGCAGTACAACGTCGATTACGTAAGAGAGTATGGTTACAAGACTGCAGGTCTTGAGGTATTTCGAAGATTGTTGCAGATGCTCACAAATGATCAGATCAATTATGGTATGAAGCACTTTTTGGGAAATCTCGATGTAGAGGCAATAAGCCGGGGTGAACACCCAGACTTTTCGATGATTGGTAAGATGGGCATGATAATTCGTGGCGCACTAAACAAGAAACTTGCAGACGGGCTTCGATACACTACACAACAAAACAAATGGCTAGTTGAGCATTATGCTAACTATCCAAAGACCCCAGACGGGTTTGATGAATGGCACAAAAAGCTGCTCAAGACAATGAACGAATCCTATGAGCACTTGGCCAAGTGGGAAAACTAGAGATTTTAAATAAAGTACAAAGCTTCTCAGAGTTATGCTACAGGCGTCCTCGACGTATCTGGACTGGAATAATTCCTTGGAGATCCTAAACAAGGCGTATGATTCTGGTCTTTTTGTTTTGATTATAGGCCCAAAGGGTACAGGTAAGACCTCACTTGTGCGCGAGTTTTCTACAAGAAAAGGAATGAATTTGGAATCAATCAACTTTAGTCTGCGAACTCGTGAAAGTCATCTTATCGGCACAAAGACTCTGACTGAGGGAACTGTCGGCTTTGATGAAGGCATCTTGATAAAATCGATGAAGGAAGGCAGTATTTTGTATTTGGACGAATTAAATGCAGCAGAAGCAGATGTTCTGCTAAGACTCGATGAGGCACTAGACGACAGAAGGCAAATAGTTCTAAAAGAGGCAGCAGGCGAGCTGATCAAAGCGCACAAAAACTGGTTTGTCATTGCAACGATAAATCCCCTTACTCATGTTGGCACGAAAGAGCTTCCGCCACAGCTACTAAGTAGATTCCCAGTCAGGATCAGGTTAGACTATCCACCAGAGCAGACCGAGATTGAGATAGTCAAAAGGTACGTTTCCGGTGCACATAATGATAAGATTCAGCAGGGAATCAAGCTAGCAAATACGTTGCGCGAAGCTGCTGCAGTAGAAGAGCTGTATTATTCACCAAGCCTCAGGGAAACGATCGCATTTGGTAAGCTTTTGGACTCAAATGTCGATGCAAAAAAAGCGGCACACATAGTATTTGCAAATGTGTATGCACAGTGGGGAAATGTGGAATATCAGAAGGTAAACGACATCATAACGTCCATGTTTGGTAACTGATGCAGCAGACACATTTTAGAAACGACACACTAGTGGAGATTGCTACCTTTTTGGCAAGGCGATGGTCGCAAAACGACAAACTGGTAGTAGAGTTTTCCAACAAAAAAGAAAACCAGACAAAGCTCAAAGAAAACAAAGTCAGCATCATTTCTCCTGAAAGACTTTATGGAGGAGATTTTGAAAAATACAGACAGTTTAGGACAGCTATTTGGTATGAAGCAATGCGCGCCAAGTTCTGCAAAAAGATCCTCTCAAATGATCACGCTTTTGGATTCATTTTGAATACGCTTGAAACAAGAAGGATTGAGCTTCTTGGAAGAAAGATCTGGCAGGGAATGGACGAGGAGCTCATATTCAATTATGGATATTCTAGGATTTATCGACCCAATCTTTCAAACGTGCTGGGAAAAACAAGAATTGTTGAGGCTTTTTACCAGTACTTTTTGTTTGGCGACATCAAAGGCGAGATTCAGCCAAGCTATTATGACAAAATAAGAAAGGCGGTTGTGCGTGCAAAAGAGATTCTAGGCGAGGCGTTGCAAAAAAATTATGATACTGAATGGCTTGAAAAAAAGATTCCAGAGATTTTAAGCATCCTAGATATTGATGCGCTAGTTACAATTCCTCTTTCTGTACCATGGAAGGGCCCAGGACTCGTTGTTACGCCAGAGGATCTGGTAAAGGCCGTGCAGAAGATCGCAAAGAATCGGGAAGCCGATTTTGGTAAAGTGGATGTGCAAAACGTCCTAAGTGGTAGAACAGTAGCAGAAGAATTCAAGGTAATAAAAGAAGAAAATCGTAAAAACGAAAACAAGGGCCTTGGTAGCGAATCGATTGGGATTCAGATTCCAGGCTCCACCAATGTGGATGAGACAAGAATCTATGATCAGGACTTGATTGCCAACCTAAAGACAAAGTTCAAGGACTGGAAGACATCCTGGAAGGAGCAACATGTTTTGTTTGGCGATGAGTTTGATGCAGAAGCATACATTGAAGGACATCTTCCGTTTTTGACCGATGTCAAAAAAACAATTAAGGCAAAGATTGTGATTTTAGTAGACCACTCATCAAGCATTATGGATCAGCAGACGCAGTACAAAAAAGTCACTGCCGCGTTGTGTGAAGTACTCTCATTTCTGAAGATAAGGTTTTCAGTGTACGCATTCAACACGGTTCAAAAACAGGTCGTCTGCTGGTTGATTAAACCAGACGACACAAAATGGAACAACGCGTGTGCCAAAAGGCTTGCTCAAATTGATGCAAATGGAGGTACGCCGCTTGCAGACGTATATCAAAAGATGTATCCCATTTTGCGCTCAAAAAAACCAGACATATTTCTGACACTGTCCGATGGAGAGCCATCAGACCCGGATGCAGCCAGAGCCATGGTAAAATCATTAAAGACTGTGGGGATCAAGATGGTTGCAATCGGTGTAGGCCACGATACATTTGGTGCTACAAAAATTGCAAACAACCTCAAGTATTTGGAATATGAAAAAACTTTGGCAGTGTCAAGACTAAAAGATATCCCAAATAGAGTCCTTGGCGTTTTGCAGACGTCCTGAGATTGCGATCAAAATCAAGGCTTGAGCAGAATTTTGAGCTTGTCTGAATTTGCAGCTTGCTCAAATGCTTCTTTGTAATCATCAAGTGAGTAGACATCATCGATTAGATCGTCTACGGTTACAGTACCTGAAGCTAGTGCATTTATGGCAGGCCTAAATGGGCCACATCTTGAGCCAACAAAGGTTATCTCGTTTACTATGGCAGCGGTTAGATCCAGTTTGTTTTTCGATGCAATCGTGGATTTTAGAACTACTATCCCCCTAGGCTTTGCCAGCCTCATCGTATCTTGGAATCCCGATTCGCTCCCCGTTGCTTCAACTACGATGTCAAATGAGTTTTGATCTTCCTCAGTGATTTGTGTTTTTGTCATTATTCCGATTTTTTCTAATAATTTGAGTTTGCGCTCATGTCTTCCAAAACAGATAATGTCAGGATTTGTTGTCTTTAGTACGCGTGCGATTAGTTGAGCTAGTCTGCCATCTCCCAAAATTGCTATTTTTGCATCTGCTTTGATCTTTAGCTGTTCTTGTATTTCAAAGGCAGCTGCCAATGGTTCTACAAATACCGCTTGTTTGTCTGACACCGAATCAGGAATCGTATGTAGGTTTTTTTCTGGTAAGCAGAGATATTCGGCAAATGCGCCATCTCTTTTGAATATTCCAAGTACTGTTCTATTTGGACAGTGTCTTTCAAGTCCTGTTGCACACATTTGGCATTTTTGGCATCCTGCGTTGATTTCACCTACTACACGTTTTCCTACAAGATCTTTGTTTTTAGTCTCGACTACAACCCCTACAAACTCGTGGCCTAAAATGCCAGTAAATGAGGCATAACCTCGAATCATTTCCAGGTCGGTTCCACATATTCCTGCATATGTTACTTTGACGAGGGCTTCACCCAAATTGGGTTTTGGCATGTCACGAAGTTCTAATTTAGATCCGTCAAGGTAAAGCACCTTCATAATATGTTAGGTTGTGCGGTTACATCTTAATTTTATGAATAGTTTATGGTAGAATCTGAAGAATTTTTTCAGTTGTGTAGATTTTCTGTTTTGTATTAGTGAAAATCAATCGTGGAAATTAGTGGGTCGTTTAATACTGCATGACGATGAAATATAACTAAATGAATCCCGGATCAGGAGAAACAACTCAGATACCATTGTCATGTCCTCGTTGTCACGGCAAGCTTGTGGCAGTTAGATACATTGCTGCTTTGAGAATACTCAAGGAAAGATGTTGGCACGTCTGCAAAGGTTGTGGATTTTCAAGAGACGTGGAGGATTTTAAGCAGGGTCTTTTTTCTGTCTAGGTTGACTTAGAGTTCTTTCTAAATTTTTTAATTCGTAGTTGTGCCTCACCGAAGGTGCATGGCACCCATGTTCTGTCTAGCTCTGCACCGCTATCTATTATTTCTTGCATGCTGATATAGCCCCATTCGGCAAAAATATCATCGTTTAGATTGGCGTACCCAAATGCCAGATTTTGTTTTTTGTCAAGTTCTGCAATAAGCCAGTAGAAGTTAACGTCTTTTAGATCCCATTTTTGATAGATAGTTTTTTTATCAAGTGGTATTTTATCGGTTTCATACAATTTTGGGATGACTTGTATTTTTGTTATTTCGACATCTTTCATGTAGAAAGTGAGACAAAAGCCTCATTAATGACAAGATTGATTATTCTTCAAGTAGACCAACAAGCACAGCGATGGCAAAAAATCTTACATGGTTAGGTTTTTGCCTAGTTCAGAGCGTATGAATTCAAGTTTTGTTTTTTAGTATTTGTGATTTGAAAAATGAAGGCTTTAGTTTTAGAATGACTATGGCTGGTGCTACAAAATACATTCCAATGTTTAGCAGTATGATTCCTATTCCATACCCTAGCACCTCTTGCTCAGAATCAATGTCAGCATAGTTTAGTATAGACAGAGTTGAAAGCATTGGTGTGATTGTAGCTTTTACTAATTCCTTGAATGTTGGGTTTTGTCTTTCCCAGTCTGAGATGGTTGGACTAAATGAATAGTAAATGTTGTTAAATGCACTCATAAATGTCATACCAGAATCAGTATCCATCAAGACGTTGTCTCTGACTTCTCTGAGTAATTGTACCTGTGGTGCTAATTCAGATCCAAATGCAGCTGTTGCAATGAGGCATCCGCCACCTTCTGTTTCTTGAGTTTGTTGAGTTGTTGGTTGTTGTGTGGGTGGTTGCGCCAGTGCTGGTTTCAAAAGGCCTTCGCCGTTGTATGTCACTCTCTCTAGTCCTCTAATCCCCAAATCTGTAATTTCTTTAGGTATTGGAACATACAATAATTGAGAAGAGTATTTCTGACCATCCGATATCATCCATTTGATGAGTTTGACTGTCTCCATTGCTTGTTCTTTGCTTTTAGTAGCAATATCCAGGTTTTCATACACCAACAAATAGGTGAAGCTTGCTATAGGGTATGAATTTGGTCCTGGAGCATTGTTAATTGAAACGCCGGCCCATCTTTCATGAGCTTCCGGTAACGTTGATGCTACCCCAGAAGCTGCAGCAGAGATAGTTTCTAGCGTAGGTTCTACAAAGTTGGTTCCGTCAGCATTTTGAATAAAGACAAATGCCATGTTGTTTTGTGCTGCATACGCAAGTTCGACATAGCCTACTGCGTAAGGGGTTGTCTTGACTGTAGCTGCCACACCTTCATTACCTGCAGCACCAACCCCTACCGGCCATGGGACGCTCTTGCCTGTACCGACCTCATCATTCCATTCTTGGCTGACCATGCTAAGATACTCGGTAAAGACAAAAGTGGTTCCAGAGCCATCTGAGCGATGTGCTACAAGTATTGATTCATCTGGCAAGTTAAGATCAGGATTGATTTCTGCAATCGAAGGATCATTCCATTTTGTTATTTTGCCATGGAAGATGTCAGCTATCTGTTTGCCAGTAAGCTTTAAACCCTTTTGTGGGAATTCTGGGATATTGTAGGTTACAACGACTCCTCCTATTGCTTCTGGGATGTGCAATGTATTTGGGGCAGCTGCCATTTCAGCATCTGTCATGGGCGCATCCGTAGCACCGAAGTTGACGGTCTTTTCGGTGTGCTGTTTTATTCCGCCACCACTACCAATTGACTGGTAGTTGAGGTTGACGTTTGAATGGATCTTGTTGTATTCCACTCTCCATAGATCGATTAGTGGGAATGGGAATGTTGCTCCAGCACCCGTAATTATGAATTGATTTTGAGCTAGAGCGATCTGAGAAACAAATGATGATGTTATGAGAATTGTGAAAAGTATGATCGTTACTGTAATTTTCATTTGTAATTTACGATGAATGCAACTATATTTGTGAAACTATCATAGATTACTAAAATAACGTATACTATATAGAAAATTAGCTATCTGTGGTTTTTTAAAAAAATTGTGCTATTTACTTGAAATTGACAATAGAGAATAATTATGAAAATTTTGAGCTTATTGAGTTTGGAAAGTCTATTGTAGTATCATGTTTAGTTAGGCTGAACGAATTTGATTGGTGCACATGGATTTGAATTCGTACTTTTTTGCTTAATCAAAAACTAGTTTTAGGCCCTTTTTGGAGGTGAAATTCGAGATTTGTGTTCCTCAATTTTTGCAGAAATTTACGCATGATTTTGATGAAATTTTTCCAAGAAAATTGTACAGGCCCTCGAGAGACATTGTCAGATCAGTTTGATTCTCCTAGGTTTTGTTAATAAAGAAAGATTGTGATTTGAGGGGTCATGATTATCAAGTTTTAATTCATGATGTTCGAATTACTAGTCATCTTGGAAGTTGCCGGAGACCCAACTGACTTTATTCCCGTCTTTAATCGTCTTGACAAGAACGGTGCGTTGTACAGGAAAGTCCAAGAAGTAATCAAGGATTTGAGAAATGATCATGTTGTCGGTATACGAATTAAGATCTCTCAAGTACCAGCATACTATACTCGGAAGCATGACGTCAATGCAATATTCAAAGTTGACTTGCCAGGATCTTGGAGACTCATCTATGGTGTTTTGACAATACACGACGAGAGGAAGGCTCTTTTGATGGAATTATTCGATCACAAATCGTACAACAAGAGGTTTGGCTACAAGTAGTATGTTTATGCATGTACATATATGTATATATACTTGAAACGTGTAATAATGTATGATGAAGCCAAAATCAGTTACAGTCAGCCGTTCAAACCAGTACACGGATGATGAGATTTTTGAGAGCATCCAAAAATACAATCCAACATTAAAGAACATTCTAAGGGTTGAACAAGTCCTTACAAAATACAAAGAATTTGATTCCAAGGCACAGTTGACCAAAAAACTAGACATTACCATGAGACCTCCAGTTCTCAACATAATTCTGAGATATTTGGAGAAGTCAAACAAGATTCTAATTGACAAGGACGGCTCCATAGTCTGGATTTATGCCAGTCCAAAGACAAGAAAGAGTTGGGAAAAAGCAGTCAGATTATAGCCATTTTTCAGATTTTGATAAAGCGACTAAAATTTACTGAAAGTTTATTTTTAAAAAATCAAAATTATACTTAAAGGGCCCTTTGCAGGACTACAACCACGATTTGAGTCCCTCAATTTTTGCGAAAAATTAAGCATGATCTTGAACAAATCCTCATACAAAATTATGTAGGCCCTCGAGGGGAATCGAACCCCTGTCCGGGGATCCACAGTCCCCTATACTAGCCACTGTACTACGAAGGCCGCAAAAAACCATGATCGTAAATACACTATTAACCTAACTACAGGCTTGAAGGTTTATTATCGCCCTCAAAAAACCACAAAACATGCAAGGCGCACGCTGGTTTATCGCAATGGCAATAACTACAGCTTTGGTTTGGTGGGGAGCAAACTACCTATTTCCCTGGTACCACTAAAAGCTAGTCGACTAGCCATTTTTTCCTATAAAAGTAGACATACATCAGAGTTGATGGCACAAACGAGAATATCATCATTATTACAAATGTGGTATATTCACCCCAAAATGTCCAGCTTCCAGTTTCTATTCCACCTGGTAGATTTATGTTCATTCCATATATTGCCGCAACTACAGCAGGAGGAATAGTCAGAGTAAATATTATTGTGAGAACCGCAAGTATCTTGTTTGATTTTTCAGTGGAAAGCATAAAGTCGGTATCTTTGTAGATCTCCATGGTTTCTTTTGCTTCATCAAGCGTCTCTGCTACTTTGTCGATATGGTCGATTACGTCATCAAAGTGAATTACCAAGTCTTCATCAGGATTTGAGAATCGTTGTGTGTTCTTTGATGTCTCCAGCACTATTTTGCGCAGGGGGTATACGATTCTGCGTAGTATAGTGATTTCACGACGGAGCAATGAGATCTTTTTTGGAGTTGACTTGTTTTCGTCAAAGACGTCGTCTTCTATTTCATCAAGGTTTGCCACAATTCTTCGCAGAGTGTGCAGGAGATCATCTACCAGGACGTCGATTACTTTGTAGAGTAAAAATCCCGGAGATTTTCCCAAAAGCTCGCTTCTGTATTGCGCGTTTTCCTTGCAGTGTGCTACCATCTCCACAAGAGGTTTGAGGTCACCGTTGTGGATTGTTACTACAAAGTCTTTTCCGATAAACACAGACAGTTGGTTGAATTTCGGCATGCCGCGTTTTAGAACCATTGGTGGAAAATGCAAAATTATGAAAGAATGGTCGTCGTAGTTGTCTATTTTTGCAAGCTGAATCTTTGATATTGCGTCGTCAAGGTTTAACGAGTTGAATTTGTACATTTGGCCTAGCTTGTCGATTTCCTCGCGGCTTGGGTTTTGTATGTCGGTCCACGAAAACCCGTTTCCCTGTATAGTTTCCACTCTGTTTTGAATTACTTCATCCGGCCTTGGCTGTCTTCGTAGGTGTGGAAGCCTTGAGATTATTGTCTCTTTTTTCAATTCAACCATTGGCCTTTGATTAGAGATTTATATTTTGATTATCGTATCGTGAACAAACTTTGAACAATTTGCATAATTTTGAGCACACATCAAGATTTTGGGGCGTGGCCACAACCGTAGAACGCTGAGAGAACACCTCTCCTGCCATCGTCACGCCGGTGCGTCGATGGACCCCTAAACTGTTCTACTAGGCCACGCGCAGTTATTTGTTAAGAACTGCGTGCTTTCGCATTGTACAATATACGAATTTTTTGTATTTAAGATTTAGTTTGAATTTTTTCAATGATTTTGAGTTTATATCAAATTCTTTGCATTCTAATCCGGTACGAAAATTTTCATATTCCACCATACCAACTTGAATCTATGAGCTGTTCAGGCGAAACCATAGAGGAAAGCGATCTTATCCAGATAAGACCCGGTATCCTCAAACAGCTAAAAAAGGCAAAGTACGGCGTAGCAGACCACGCAACAGTTGAGCTATGTCACTGGACAAAAAAATCATTCAAAGGTGAGGAGAGCTGCTACAAGCACAAGTTCTATGGTATTTCCACGCACCAGTGCATGGAGTTTTCGCCTGCAGGTATGCACTGTGAGAACAGGTGTGTTTACTGCTGGCGCCCAATGGAGTTTTACGATTCTCTCAAAATGGATGAAAGCAAGGTAGCAGAACCACAAGAAATGATGGCAAAGCTGATGGAGGAAAGAAGAAAGCTCATCATGGGCCACTATGGTGATCCAAAGTCAATTCCAGAGAAACTTGATGAGTCATTGCTTCCGGCACATTATGCAATTTCGCTTTCTGGAGAGCCCACTATGTATCCAAAACTTCCGCAGCTGATAAAGTACCTGAGATCACTTCCTGCAACCAAGTCCATTTTCTTGGTGACAAACGGCCAAGAACCCGAGATGCTGCAGAAATTACAGGACGAAGATGCATTGCCAACGCAGATTTACCTTTCAACCAATGCCGCTGATTATGATTCCTTTATTGAGATAAACAAGCCAAAATACAAAGACGCGTGGGAAAGATGGAATCAGTCTCTTGAGATACTCTCAAAGATTGACACAAGAACAGTCCTGAGAATGACTTTGATTCGAGGCCACAACGATTCTTTGGATGACATTCCAAGTTTTGTAGAATTGTTCAAAAAAGGCAACGCTCATTTTGTTGAGGTCAAATCTTACATGCATATTGGCCGCTCAATCAACAGGCTTGAGCGTGACGATATGTTAGAGTTTTCTGAGGTAAAACAGTTTGCGTCAGAGCTTGCAAGGCAAAGTGGCATGTATGAAATCATGGATGAAAGCTATGTTTCAAGAATAATAGCACTGCAAAACCAGAAAAGATTCGCCGACCGCTGGATTGCTGCCTATTTTGATACCAAATAATCAAGCTTGATTAGGTATATTTTCGACTTGGAGTCTGTTTGGATCAAGAAAATATTGATGACCATAGCTTGTAGGATGATATGGTATCAATTCCAATTTGACTAGTTTTTTGATTGCTTTGTCAAGCTTGCCTTTGAGATGACAAAAAACGAAATTATGAGATAACAGTCAAACATTAATGATTTTTTAAATACCAGATAGCGAATTTTTGCAAAGCCCGATATCTGTGTGAGATAGTGTTTTTTTCCGACATTTCGCCATATGTTTTTGTTTTACCTTTTGGAACAAAGATTGGATCATAACCCCATCCCTTTCCACTCTGTTTGGAAGATATGAAACCATTTGTTATTCCTTCAAACTGAAGTGGGCGTTTTTTCCTATCACAATATGAGATTATTGCGCAAAACCTGGCTTTTCTGTCTTTTTTGACCAGCTTGATTATACCAGAGTTTCCAATTGTTTTGAACACGTAGGACGAGTAAGGCCCTGGGAATCCACCAAGCGAATTTATGAAGAGACCGTCGTCCTCAATTATTACTGGTTTTTTGCATTTTGAATATGCATCAAGTGCCTTGTGTCTTGCAATCTCAAAAAGGGAATCGGACTGGATCTCTGCAGCATTGAATTTGAAGAGTTTCAGCCCTATACCATATGAAGACAGGATCTCCTTTGCTTCCTCGAATTTGTGCTTGTTTGATGAGGCAAAGACAAGATCATACGACTGTTGCATATCTTCCTCTCCCCTCAATTACAGAAACATAAGAGAGTACCTTATTGAATCTCTCAGCACCCACCGTGGATCTGTAACCTGCAAGAAAGCTTGGCCATAGTTTTCCCATTAATTCCACATGAGCACTGCTCAGTATCTCTTTGAATAGTCGTAGATCCACTGCGTGGTCTTCGATTCTCGATGTTCTTTGTGCAAGACCAAAATCAAGTGCGTAGACTCTGCCATTTTGTAAGATAAAGTTAGAAGTGGTGAGATCACCGTGCATTATTCCGTTTTTGTGCAACAGTCCAGCGATTTTTCCTATTTCTTTGCAGGCCACGACGAGTTTTTTTCCTTTTAGCTCCCAGACCGGCTTGCCTTTTACTCGCTGCATTAGAATCGTGCATTCTTTGGTGTTTAGCTGATAGACAAGGGGGGACGAGACTCCAAACGACTTGACTTGGGACAAAACGGTTGCCTCGCGGATGGTTCTTTGCCTTCGTATTTTTTCATCAAGATCTGCGTTTCTGTAGGATTTTTTCTTGCGTGTTTTGAGTATGGCGTCATCTCCGTCGTATTTTGTCAGGTAGATGTCACCTTCTGCTCCCTTTTTGAGTAGTTTCAACAGATTTTCTAGAAATTAGCTCTAGTGAACTACTCCCAGACAAGTCCGGCAGCCTCTTCCTGCTTCCTTGACCGC